>NZ_NDIO01000286.1:0-3870 GCF_002241085.1 Vibrio sp. V03_P4A6T147 | reverse complement strand
CTGCAGAGGCGCTGTTTTTGTCAAAAGCGGCCGTGAGCATGTCACTGTCTGAACTGGAAAAACAGCTTGGGCATGCGCTGTTCGATAGGGTCAATAACCGTTTAATCCTCAATCAAGAGGGACAAAAACTGTTGCCGCTCGCCGATGAACTGCTAAGCCGTGCGAGCAACATCAACCAACTGTTTGACAGTGAGCAAACCCTCGCAGGCCAATTGCGCATTGGTACCAGTGATACGATTGGCAACCATGTTGCGCCTTATCTACTCAGTCAATTTCGCCAGCAAACCCAACACATCTCGCAAAGTTTGTTTATTTCCAACTCGGCGCTGATTTGCCAAAAGTTGGTCGATTACGAACTGGATCTTGCGTTAATTGAAGGAAAAACACTGCACCCAGAGCTGATTTCAACGCCTTTTTCACACGATGAAATGTGTATTATTTGCGCACCCGAACATCCACTCACAATGATAAATCAGCTCACCCTCAATGATTTCGAACAGAGCCAATGGGTATTGCGCGAAGCGGGTTCTGGCTCGCGAGAGTTTTTCTTACGGGCTATCGCACCACGACTTGAGCAGTGGCATGAAGCCTTTGAATTGAATACCACTGAAGCCTTAATCAACAGTGTTTCGGCAGGGTTAGGTTTGGGCTGTTTATCCACCCTTGCTGCGCATTCAGCACTGCAAGATGGCCGGGTTAAAAGACTCGATGTTCCGCTGGACATGAAACGCCGTTTTTGGCTATTGGTGCATAAAGAAAAATACCAAAGCCCACTGCTCAAACACTTTATTGAATTTTGTTATCAATGGAACAAAGAGTAGCCATCCACCTCTCACTTTTTCCTGCTCACCTAGACTTCATGGTTTAAAAACTGTATAAACAGCCAGTAGAATTAATGACTAAGTTAGAGGATTAACCATGGCTGTAATCGTCAAGTACGTGGTGGAACGCAACGGAGAAGAAAAGATGACTTTTACCTCTAAAGCAGACGCTGACGCTTATGACAAAATGCTCGATATGGCAGATGAGCTTTTCGAACTGTTAGGGAAAAGTGAGTTGCTAGAAGATGAAGCCAAGCAAGAAGCTTTGGCGATGTTCTTAGCGCAAAACAAAGAAGAAGTGCTTTACGCACTTGGCGCAAAGCGCAAGCCTGCACCGGCTAAGCCTAAAAAAGCCAAAGCGGTAAAAGACGAAGCACCAGAAGAAGATGCAGCTTAAGGCGATTAAACGCTTAACTTAAGATAATAGAACGTGAAAAGACCGCTGCTTCGTCAGCGGTTTTATATTTCTGTCTAAAGAAATACATCGCTAAAAAGACAAAAGGTATCGTTTTACGGACTTTCTCCTCTTTTGCCCTTTCCTACCCCTGCCTCACTCTTTATGATGCTTGATAAATCGAGTGCGCCGCAATGATGCTCAACCTACGCTGGCGAGCGCATCAATAGTGACAACATGGAGATATCAAAATGGCTTACTTTGCACTTGCCTTTGGCACGGCAACCAAAAACCGTGATGGAAAAATTATTGAAGCGTTTTTTCCAGCGCCAATTCTCAACCCAAGTGACGCACTAGTAAGCGAGCTTGCTCAAGTCTCTGGTTATGGCGAAGGCAACCAGTATATCGACATCTCAACTGAGCAAAGCGCCCAACTCGCCGCGATATTTGCTCGACATGATCAGGCTAACAATGCCAGTTTTGCCGATAAAGCCGCTAACGCCTCACAACCACTGGTGCTGGTTATTTTAGCTTCCGACCAACAACCTCAATCAGTCGCTGAAGGCTTTTTGAAGCTACAACTGATTTCACACCGTTTAGTGAAACCACACGGTACTGTGCTTGATGGTATTTTTGGCCTGCTGCACAACATCGCATGGACCAATGAGGGTCCTATCGATCTACCTGAACTAGCGGATCGTCAAATTGAAGCTCGCCTTGCAGGCCGAGCTTTAACGGTAGATTGTGTCGATAAATTCCCGAAAATGGTTGATTACATTGTCCCAGCGGGCATCCGTATTGCGGATACCTCGCGCGTTCGCCTTGGCGCGCACGTGGGCGAAGGTACCACTGTGATGCATGAAGGTTTTATCAACTTCAACGCTGGTACAACAGGCGTGAGCATGGTTGAAGGGCGTATTTCTGCTGGTGTGGTTGTTGGTAATGGATCGGACATCGGCGGTGGCGCTTCTATCATGGGTACGCTTTCTGGCGGCGGTAAGGTCGTGGTCTCTATCGGTGAAAACTCACTGCTTGGCGCAAATGCAGGCTTAGGTTTCCCACTCGGCGATCGCTGCACGATAGAATCAGGTTTATATGTAACTGCTGGTACTAAAGTGCGTATGCTCGATAACCAAGGCCAAGAAGTGGAGATCGTTAAAGCACGTGATTTAGCTGGTGTATCGGATCTACTTTTCCGTCGCAACTCGATCACAGGTCAAATTGAGTGTTTAGTCAATAAATCAGCCGTTGAACTGAACAGCATGCTGCACAGCCATAACTGATCCAGTTTTTCTGATAAAAAGGCTTGGCGATGTGCCAAGCCTTTTTCTTTGGCGCGCTTTCTACTGCTAGGCTACTTTCTACTTTTTTATTTTGCTACTTCCACGTTACGAGCCAAACCGTTATCCCGGATGGCCATCGACTCTCGGCGTAAGTAACATCGTGCCAAATTTCCACACAAACAGAGTAAAAGCCAAGATCCAGAGTGCGGCGCTGATGTTCACCATCAAAAAGAGTTGCGCTGGGAGAAAGGCGACACCGAGGCTGCGTACCAATGCCGACATCATCAAAGCCGCAAACGCGATACTCATTTTAGGCCCTTGATAAATTGCCCTACCGGTATGCCCCATAGTGACGCGTGCAATCATCGCCAAAATCAAGCCTGAGATGGCTCCAATGGCAAAGAGATGGATCAGGTTATGAGTGACATATACATCATCAATTAACCCGCGCAGTAATAAGCTCAAAGGAATGCAGGCATACGCAGCGTGCAGCGACCAAACCAGAGGCTCACTCAATGTTAGCCATGGTTTCCAACGCATCCAACGTACCCACTGCGCTAACCCAGCCAGTAACATGATAGGCTGACCAATCTGCACCATCGTCAGCGGGAAGAAACTCAAAATAAACAAGGCCGCAATGGGTGCATTGGCTAACCAATCGAGCCATACCCATGGCTGTGCTTTTTGAAAGTTAAAACGCCTTGCGCTGAAGAAAGGGATCACGCGTGCTCCCATGACTGATAGCAACAATGTGAACCACCACAACATCGCCTGCCATACCGCCGCCGAGCTAAAGGGCGGCATTCCTTTAATGGTGGCATAACTCGCAAAGTTCGCGCCGATCGCTAAAATAAACAGCGGCACAAAAAAGAGATTTTTCCAGCCTTTCGCTTGCACTACTCGGCGGCCAATTTCATAGGCTGAAGCGGCCAAAAAAAGCGCTTCGACAGAAGAGATGACCCACAAAGGTGTCGGCGTCCACAATAAGATTCGAGGCGCTAGCCACAAGGCGACTAACACGGCTAAGCGATAATGTTTCGTGCCATTAATGCCAGTCCAGTTCTGTACGGCAGTCAATAGAAAACCGACCACAATTGCCATAGCAAAACCAAACAGCATTTCATGTACATGCCACCACAGCGCAGGAACTTGCAATGCCGATGGCTGACCGGTTTGAAACATCCAGACCCATAACGTCACCGCTAAAACGGCATATACGCTACCAAGTAGGAAAAAGGGACGAAAACCAAGGCGCAACCAAGCGGGTATGCGTTGTTCTACTTGTATATCGGTAATATTGAGCACTGTGACCTCTTACGGCGGTGGTGGTGGATATCATGACAGACGACCAACACCACAAGCAACAATTTAA
>NZ_NDIO01000195.1:0-3876 GCF_002241085.1 Vibrio sp. V03_P4A6T147 | reverse complement strand
CATATTGACACGTCATATATTAAGTCAGATAAATTGCAATTTAGACACTCTTCATCTCAATTTTATTTATGATGAAGAATCTTCTCAAGGACAAATATTGAATGCTGATGACAAGCTTATTGGCCATTTTAATATCATCGATTAATACCCAAACACTTTAATAGCCGCCGTTAAAGTTATTTGGGCATTATTCACTTATCTCAGTTTTGCTAGCACTATTTTCTGATCTAATTCGTTGTGATAGTCTTTATAATCTAAACCTACTTCAAAGATGAATTCTGTCACTAAAGTGCGAACACAATCTACCAGCTCTTTCGCATTCCATGGTTTCTCAAAATACCTATTTACACCTGCAGTGTTAATCGCATTGATCGTATCTGTGTGTGTTGCTTGCCCTGTTAACAGAATTTTCTTTGTTTTCTTAAATCTGGAATCTGCTGCGACCTCGGTTAATAATTCGACTCCTGTCTTTCCTGGCATCACATGATCTGACATCAGCAGCGCAATATGCTCACCTTGTTCGTCAAACTCATCCATTAGATCCAATACTTCATAAGCCGATTCACAATCTTCAATATTCAGCCAAGAAGTGAGTGGTTGAAGATCTTGCAGTATCGCACTTAATACTTCCCTTTGATCATCGACACAAATGATATTAAGCTTCTCCATAATCGCTCTCCGTGGGTAATTTAATTCTAAATATTGTTCTTTCATTGTCACTTTTGAGTACGACATTTCCACCATACCCAGAAACAATGCGTTTCACTATTGATAACCCTAGTCCCAAACCAAACGACAACCCTCCTTTTTTGGTGGTGAAGCTTGGTTGGAATATTTTCCGTCTAGTGGCTTCGTTAATTTCAGGACCGTTATTAGCAATGGTTACCAATATACGTTGTTTACTTAATTTGGTTTGTATCTCTATCATTGGCTCTGCTATGTTAGCCATCGCATCACAGGCATTTTTGATGATGTTTACCCAAATTTGTACCAGCTCTGTCTGAGATCCTTTAAATAAGGGTAATGCAGCAGGCCTAATACGGACACTGACACGTCGTAAATCACTCTGTAATAGTGCCAATGCTCGATTGATCGTATCGTTAATATCGAACTCTTCATCTTGAGTAATTTCAGTTCGGCCCAGTTGTTTTACTGATTTAACAATGCCAACAGTATGTTTAGAGGCCAAACGTAAATCATGCAAGTCACGGCCCATTTGCCAATAACGGATAGCTAAATGTGGATTTTTCAGCCAGTGCGAAGATAAGTAGTCTTCTGGAACCGCTTTTGCTAAATCTCTTGCCACATTTTTAGGCAGGGCGTATTGCTTTTCGAAAAGAGCACCTCGTCTTCTAGCTTCGTTTGACGATACTTTCTGACCATACATCAAGCCAAAATCGAAAAAGAGGCTCGCTTCAGGATGAACCTCTTCGAGTAGCTCCATAAACAGTACTTCTAATCGCTCAGATTTGCTACTCACTACCCCGATGGCATTGTTCAATTCATGGGCAATGCCCGCCGCTAACTGGCCCAAGGTCGTCATTTGCTCAGCCGAATATAACCTTTCTAATGCTTTTTCTTTTGCCACTGATTCTTGAGTTGCGCGTCGTTGACGGCGGGATAATTCATTCACAATAACGGGGGTAAACTGGGCGGTTAAAGGTCCATATTGATCTTCTTCTAAAACAGCCGTAGTTCGGTCGATCCAGGCAAGCTCTACCGTAGATTCAGCCACCACTGTTGAAGAAGCTATCCATTCACCAGAAAAAAAACTGTGCACGCCAATAAAAGCACCCGCACCGGCTGAAAAAACTTTTATCGGTTTATCGCCTTTTTCATTGTAATAGCCACTCAATTCTCCCGACCATACGAAATAGAGTCGATCATTATAACCTTCTTGCTCAATGACAATACTTCCCGAAGGCAGTTTCACCATCCGTTCAGGATGGCGAAAATAACGATCAATGAGTGCAACAAGTCTTTTATCCGACATAATGCTACCTAACCGATATGACCAACCGCATGAAGTAACCAAACCATAACAAAACTGAGCAGCACCCCAATCACACCGAGGACAACCCCTACTTTAGCCATTTGGTTACTTTGAACGTGCCCGGTAGCATGCGCCAACGCATTAGGTGGTGTACTGATAGGTAATGACATACCAAGTGATGCGGCAAAGGTAACCACGAGAATCAACGTGATTTCTCCACCTAGTGGAGTAAGCGAAGTCATTGAAGCACCAAGCGCGGCCATAATCGGCATTAATAAGTTCGCGGTGGCGGTATGTGACATAAAATTGGCCATAATGAGACACAAAAATGCCGCACCAAATAAAACAACGTAAGGTGAATACTGTGCAAAAGGAATGCTGTTCACCACTAGTTGCGCTAACCCAGTTTTGTCTAATGCAAGTCCTAGCGCAATACCACCAGACACTAACCACAACACATCCCAAGAAATTTTCTTTAGATCTTCTTTGTTGATGATGCCAGTAAGAGAAAAGACAGCCACAGGTATCAGTGCAACAGTATAAGAGTTCATACCATGGGTTGAGCCCATCAACCAAAGAAGAATGGTCAGAGCAAAGGTGACATACACAATAATGGCTTTTGGTGTTTTTAAAAATTTACCTTTAATGGTCAATTCAATTTTTTGTTGCTCTGCTTTAAACATGGCGCTAATCAATACCCACGCGAGTGCCATCATTATGATCACAAACGGCACCCCAAAGGCCATCCATTCACCAAAGGTAATTAAGTTTTCACCAACCAGATATTTCAATGCGATCGCATTGGGAGGAGTACCTATTGGCGTACCTATACCGCCAATATTAGCGGCGACCGGAATACACAAAGCAAAAGCAATTCGCCCTGGATCTTTTGGACCAAACACTGCGATGACAGGCGTTAAGATGGAAAGCATCATCGCTGTTGTTGCGGTATTGGACATAAACATCGAGAAGATGCCAGTAATTAACATCAAGCCTAACATGACATACTTGGGGTTCTGGCCAAATGGTTTGAGCAGCACTCGTGCAAGGTTGACATCCAAGCGATACTTAGTGGCGGCCATGGCTAAGAAAAAGCCACCCAAAAACAACATAATAATTGGGCTGGCAAACGTCGCCATGATATCAGTATGTTTTAGCAAGCCACCAAAATGAGCTTCTCCCTCAGCAAGCCTCATAAACCAGATACCTTTATCCGATACCATTAGGAGCTCTAGCACGATCACGACTACCGATGTGGCATAGATTGGGATCGGTTCAAATACCCAACAAAGAGCGGCGAGCAAAAAGATGGCAATCACTCGCTGCTGTATTACGGTCATCCCTTCAAAAGGGAAAGCGGTCATAGGCAACAATAAAATAAGTAATGGAACTAAAATAGGGATGATAAATTTTAAGTAAGGACGCACCATATAAACTCTTCCTGAGTACTCATAGAAACGATAATTAGAGGTGTACTTGAATCTCGAACAACGTTGCCATTATGTTACAGTTACTCAGCAAAAAGTTTGGTGTTAGATCAATGAACAACGATTACCACTAAGGCAAATACTCAGAATGAGGGGTCGCTTGCAAATCCTCTCACCACTCTTAGGTGTTAAACCAATAATCAACCACCCTCACATCATTAAAATTAATCAATCGTTTTATCTTTGCACAATCAAACATCTGCTACTTTAATAGTATAGGTATCGTCAATTTATAGATAACATGATAATATCCGCGACCAATTAGGATGTAGATCACATTGTCGGTAAATGGATGTTGTTCGCTTAAGCGACTTTTGACAAAAACAATCAAAGGTAACTCATTCATGTTTTTAAAAAATCTATCCATCAGACAGAAAATTGCAGGCTCATTTAGCC
>NZ_NDIO01000332.1:0-4001 GCF_002241085.1 Vibrio sp. V03_P4A6T147 | reverse complement strand
TCATTATCCTAATCGTAGATGCTATAACGCTTTTGAGATGGCGTCTACACTCTCTTTTGCATCACCAAAAAGCATATAGGTATTATCTTTAAAGAAAAGAGGGTTTTGTACACCTGCGTAGCCAGTATTCATTGAACGCTTGAATACAATGACATTTTGCGCTTTCCATACTTCCAACACTGGCATTCCGGCGATCGGACTGTTCGGATCTTCTAATGCTGCTGGGTTTACTGTGTCATTTGCACCGATCACCAAAACCGTATCCGTTTCAGTAAAATCATCGTTTATTTCGTCCATTTCTAACACAATGTCATAAGGCACTTTTGCTTCAGCAAGCAGTACGTTCATATGGCCAGGCAAACGTCCCGCTACTGGGTGAATACCAAAGCGAACTTTAATGCCTTGTGCACGTAACTTCTCCGTGATTTCGTGAACAGGATACTGTGCTTGAGCTACTGCCATGCCATACCCTGGAGTGATGATCACTGACTTAGAGTTTTTCAGCATTTCGGCTACTTCTTCAGCGTTTATTTCACGGTGTTCACCGTACTCAACGTCTGCGCTGATAGCCACATCTTGACCAAAGCCCCCGGCAATCACACTAACAAAAGAGCGGTTCATCGCTTTACACATAATGTAAGAAAGAATGGCACCTGAAGAACCAACCAGTGCTCCGGTTACGATCAGCAAATCATTCGCTAACATAAAGCCAGCCGCTGCCGCTGCCCAACCTGAATAGGAGTTAAGCATCGATACCACAACGGGCATGTCTGCACCACCAATCGAAGCCACCAAATGGTAGCCAAACGCAAACGCTATCAGAGTCATAATAATCAATGCAAACATGCTGCCACCATTATTAACAAAGTAAATCATTAATAATGTGGAGACAACAATGGCCGCGAGGTTGAGCTTATGCTTATGAGGGAGATTGAGCGACGACGACGAAATGATTCCACGCAGTTTACCAAAGGCGACGATAGATCCTGTAAAGGTGACGGCACCAATAAATACCCCAATGAACACTTCAACCAAATGAATCACGTGTTCAGCGTGATCGAGTACAATTGGCGCATCGATATAGCTGTTATAACCCACTAATACCGCAGCCATGCCCACAAAACTGTGGAGAATAGCCACAAGTTCGGGCATTTCGGTCATTTCTACTTTTTTAGCATAATGAATACCGATACCACCCCCAATTACCATCGCCAGCAATACCCAAGCTAAGCCCTGCGCATCTGGACGAAAAATAGTGGCGATGAGTGCGATAGCCATACCCGCGATACCATAGTAGTTACCAGCTCTTGCTGATTCCTGCTTTGATAATCCAGCAAGGCTCATGATGAAGAAGATAGCAGCAATAATATATGCGGCTTGTACTAATCCTGCAGACATATATTACTCCCTTAGTCTTTACGGAACATTTCAAGCATACGTTTGGTGACTGTAAAACCACCAAAGATGTTAATGCTTGCAATTAAAACAGCGATAAACGCGAGGAAAGTGACCACACCACTCCCTTGACCTATCTGCAATAAAGCTCCGACCACAATAATGCCGGAAATTGCATTGGTAACGGACATCAAAGGAGTATGTAAAGCATGAGTAACATTCCAAACGACGTAGTAACCCACAACACACGCTAAAACAAAAACGGTGAAATGGCTTAAGAAAGCCGCAGGTGCGACCGATGCGATCCAAGCAAAAGCGCCAACGGCAGCAACTAAGCCAGTAATTTTTTTCGTCGCAGAAACGGGTTCTTGTTTTTTGGGTTCAGGTCTAGTTGGTGCGGTCTTGACTTGCGGTTGCGCAGAGACTTGGATCGGTGGTGCTGGCCACGTTATTTCGCCTTCTTTCACGACCGTCACACCACGTAAAACAACGTCTTCAAAGTCAATGTTGATGGATCCATCTTTTTCCTTGCATAACAATTTCAGCAAGTTAACGATGTTTGTTGAATATAATTGAGAGGATTGTGTTGGTAAGCGGCCAACCATATCAGTATAACCGACCACTTTCACACCATTGGCGGTTGTAATCACCTGATCGGCAACCGTGTATTCACAGTTCCCCCCGTTTGCAGCTGCAAGATCGACGATCACGCTACCAGCGCTCATACTGTCGACCATCTCTTTGGTGATCAGCTTAGGGGCTGGACGTCCAGGGATCAAAGCCGTCGTGATAATGATGTCGACATCTTTAGCTTGCGCTGCATACAGTTCAGCGGCCTTTTTATTAAAGTCGTCAGACATCTCTTTGGCGTAACCATCGCCTGAACCAGCCGTTTCTTGGAAATCGACTTCCAAAAACTCTGCACCCATTGATTGAACTTGTTCTTTTACTTCTGGGCGAACATCAAAAGCTCGTACAATTGCCCCCAAACTTCCTGCGGCACCGATAGCAGCGAGGCCAGCAACGCCAGCTCCAGCAACCAGTACTTTTGCCGGCGGGACTTTGCCCGCTGCGGTAATTTGCCCTGTAAAGAAGCGGCCAAATTCATGTGCAGCTTCAACAACAGCGCGGTAGCCAGCAATGTTAGCCATTGATGACAAAGCGTCTAAAGCTTGTGCTCTGGATATTCTCGGCACTGAGTCCATCGCCAGCACGTTGATTTTTTTACTTGATAACTGTTCCATCAATTCTGGGTTTTGTGCAGGCCAGATAAAACTGATTAGGCTTGCCCCTTCTTTGATCAAAGCAACCTCATCAATCGATTGTTTTTCATCAACAATCGGCGCATTGACCTTCAAGATAATGTCTGAATTCCAAACATCTTGTGTCGAAACAATCGTGGCACCAGCCGCCTCAAAAGCCACATCATCAAAACTGGCTAAAACCCCAGCTTGAGTTTCAATGGAGACGTCGAAGCCTAGTTTGATTAATTGCGCTACCGAACTCGGTGAAGCTGCAACCCGTGTTTCACCCGTAAGGGTCTCTTTTGGTACACCAATTTGCATAGTTATTCCTTGACTATTGGCACAATGATTATTCTGTTTTTATCTAACCACCAGCATAACTGCAAGCAGTTTGTAATAAAAATACAAAATGCTATTACATATAAGGTTAAGTAATGAGTGATTGTCATAGGTGAAAGACAAAAACACAACGACATCCAAACAAAGCAGAGGTCGAACCACTTATCACAAAGCTCTATAAAAACAGGATATTAGCCATGTATTTTACTCAATGAATAAGGGTATCGACTAATGAGGATATCCATTATGATTTTTATCAAGTTGGACGATGTTAGGAAAAGATTTTCTCGCCCATCTGATCGATGAGCATTTTTGCTTTTTTAAGCATAAGCTCATCAGCGTCGCTTCTACTAGCTACGACATCGGAGCGGATAAAACGGTGAGTACATATTTCACCATTAACATCTTTACTAATTTTACCAGCGACACGATATTGCCCTGATTCGGACATTGCATCTTGGTAAATTAAAAAACCTTTATATTCAATGGGATCTAAAAGCTTCATTTTTGAGTCATTGCCTGACCCTTGATTAAATAAACGAGAAAAAAATCCCACAAGAACTCCTTTAAGACTTGTTTGTTTCAATAATCGGCTTCTCGAACCACTCTAGTTCTAAGTTATCGTCAAAGCGCAATTGGCCTAGAATGATAGGAATATCATCTTCTCTGTGTCTACGTCGATCATTAACGATCATGCTTTCCGCCGATTCAACGGCAACTTGTGCATTCTCTTTAAGTATGACCAATTTTTCTTCAGGTAGCGCAGAGAGAAAATCTATGTCGTATCGAATATAGATCGGTCTCAATTGAGCAAGGGATAAGCAAGCAAGATCGGCAAGCTGCTCATTATCATAGTGATTTACATACTTATCTTCAGCCAATACGCGTCCGACAAGTGTTTCCATGTAATTATGTACATCAACACTGATTTGCATCCTTACACTCCTTCCTCTTCGTACTAATCAAAATATTTAGATAGAACTTAGCAGTAACAACTTAACGTACCTTGGTGATTTTATACAA
>NZ_NDIO01000317.1:0-4006 GCF_002241085.1 Vibrio sp. V03_P4A6T147 | reverse complement strand
CTATAGTGACCGTTTTTGTACCAGAAAAGAATTCAACTCATCAACGCTTAACTAAGGAAGCCATCATTTCTATATGCATTGCCGAATCATTTAGGCACTCAATGTAGGTAAACAATTCTCCACCAGCGTGAATAAAAGTTTCTTTACCTTGCTCAGCTATCTCTTCTAGGGTTTCTAAACAATCCACCGAGAAGGCGGGTGTGATGATATCCAACTTTTTAATACCGCGGCTTGGCAGAGCCTCTAATGTTTTATCCGTATAAGGCTGTAGCCACTCTTCACGTCCAAAAATAGACTGGTAGGTCATGCCGATTTGGTCAGCATTCAAACCAAGCTCTTGTGCCAAAAGTTCTGTGGTTTTTTGGCAATGCTGTGGGTAGATATCACCGTTATCGGCGTATCGCTTAGGGATACCGTGGTAGGAACAAAGCAAATAGTCACCTTGCCCGTTACGTTGCCAAGAGTCACGGACTTTACTCGCCAAAGATCGTATATAAGCAGGGTGATTATGATAATCACGAATAAAACGTAAATTGGGCGTCACAGGGATACGTTTCATCGCTTTGGCAAGGCCATCAAACACGGCAGCCGTAGTAGTACCAGAATATTGAGGGTACAGAGGCAGCACCACAATCTCTTCAACACCACGCTCCAATAATGTGTTGATACCCTCTAAAAGGCTTGGTGAACCATAGGTCATACCAAGTTCCACTGGTGTACCGAGATACTGTTCTAACGCTTGCACTTGGCGTTTAGAGTACACCATCAAAGGAGAGCCTTCTTCCATCCAGACAGATTGATATAACTTAGCAACCTTGGGGGCTCGCAGCGGAAGAATCACACCATGTAATAATGGACACCAGATCCAACGACTCATATCAACCACACGTTGGTCATGTAAAAATTGGCTTAAAAATCGTTTTACTGCCGATGCCGTCGGTTCACTCGGCGTTCCCAAGTTAACCAATAGCACACCCTGTTTTTGATTATTTTGCATTACTTCCATTCATCCATTTCATTGTTAATTATTGAGTACGAATTCGCGGCAGGAAAGTTCATAAAAAAAGCGACCTTTAGGTCGCTTCCACTATAACAAAGTTAACAAGCCTATACTGAGCCAATTATGCTAATGCTTTCTCAATATCAGCGCTAACTTGAGCAACTGGCTTAGTGCCATCAAATTTTAGGTATTTCGTATTACCCATTTGTGCTTCTTTACCGTAGTAAGTGATCAGTGGCGCTGTTTGCTCGTGGTAAACACCTAAACGAGCACGAACGGTTTCTTCTTTGTCATCATCACGAACGACAAGATCTTCACCTGTTACGTCATCTTTACCTTCCACTTTTGGCGGGTTGTAAATGGCGTGGTAGGTACGACCAGAAGCCAAGTGAGCACGACGTCCCGCCATACGCTCAACAATAACGTCATCGGCAACATCAAACTCAATCACATAGTCAACATTAATACCCATTGCTTTTAAGCCATCAGCTTGAGGAATCGTGCGAGGAAAACCATCGAGTAAAAAGCCCTTTTCACAATCGGCTTGGGTGATGCGTTCTTTGATTAAGCCAAGGATGATTTCATCAGAAACAAGTTGACCAGCATCAATCACTGATTTCGCTTTTTTGCCAAGTTCAGTACCTGCTTTAATCGCAGCACGTAACATATCACCAGTAGAGATTTGTGGAATACCGTACTTCTCCATGATGAATTGAGCTTGAGTGCCTTTACCTGCACCGGGAGCACCTAGAAGAATGATGCGCATGTTTAATCCTCTTTAGAAAATTATGATTTATACCGAAGCTCACAACCAGATGAGACTTAAAACCAACGGTAAGTTTCGGTATAACGGTAATGAGATGAGTGAATAATAATTCGGCAAGCAACATACACAGCTTACCGATCGCATTCAAGCGATGCATTCTAACATACAAATTTAAGCGACTAACCAGATTAAGACTAAAGAATATAATCTTGGCCGGATGTTCGCTGCAAGTTTACCTAAAATATCGCTCGTTCTCAGCAGAGAATCGCTATTCAAAGCAAAAAGCTCGCAGTTGCGAGCTTTTGGTTAGCCAGTTAGCTATTCAACCTTAGTCAAAAGCTGATTAATTGCGGTTAAGAATTGTGACGGATCTTCCATCGAACCACGCTCAGCGAGCGTCGCTTGACCTAGTAAAACTTCAACCCAGCGACCAAATACTTGCTCATCCGCTTCATCGGCCATCCGTTTCACTAACGCATGTTCAGGGTTAAGTTCCAAAATATACTTCACCTCTGGTACCGGTTGACCAGCCGCAGCAAGCAATTTTGCCATCTGCGTACCCATCTCATAATCGTCGGTCACAACAACCGCAGGAGTACTTGCCAGTTTAAAGGTAGTTCGAACCTCTTTGACACGATCGCCAAGGTACTGCTTCGTACGTTCAACCACCGATTTAAACTCTTCTTCAGTCTCTTTATGCTTCTCTTTTTCCGCTTCATCTTCGAACTGGCTCAGATCTAGCCCTGCTTTGGTGATGGATTGGAACATTTTTCCATCAAACTCAGTGAGGTAGTTCATCAACCACTCATCAATGCGATCAAACATTAAAATAACTTCGATACCTTTGGCTTTAAACTGCTCTAGATGCGGGCTATTTTTGGCCGCTGCATAGCTATCGGCGGTGAGGTAGTAGATTTTATCCTGCCCCTCTTTCATCCGTTCAACATAAGCCGCTAAACTAACCGTTTGCTCTGCTGAGTCAACCTCGGTCGAGGCGAAGCGCAATAGGCTGGCGATCTTCTCTTTATTAGCAAAATCTTCTGCAGGCCCCTCTTTAAGCACCAAACCAAACTCTTTCCAGAAGGTTTGATATTTATCAGCATCATTGCTCGCCATACGTTCAAGCATAGTCAATACACGCTTGGTACAAGCATTACGCAATGATTGAGTCACCTTGTTATCTTGTAAAATCTCGCGTGACACATTGAGCGGTAAATCGTTTGAGTCGATTAAGCCACGTACAAAGCGCAAGTAGGACGGCATAAATTGCGCAGCATCATCCATGATAAATACACGCTGAACATAAAGTTTCAAGCCTGATTTATGATCGCGATTCATCATATCCCAAGGTGCTTTCGCTGGAATATAAAGTAGGCTGGTATAATCGTTTTTACCTTCTACACGGTTATGGCTCCACACCAGTGGGTCAGCATAATCATGGGAAACGTGCTTATAGAACTCTTGATACTCTTCATCACTGATTTCTGACTTAGAACGCGTCCACAACGCCTGTGCTTTGTTGATTTGTTCCCACTGGGTCTCTTCAGTCTCGTTACCTTCGTCATCACGAACTTTGGTTTGGATAGAAACTGGAATTCCAATGTGGTCTGAATATTTAGAAATCACATCACGCAGACGCCATTCAGAAAGGAACTCTTTGCCTTCCTCTCGCATGTGCAAAATGATATCGGTTCCACGAGACTCTTTATTAATGCTTTCTACTGTATATTCACCTTCACCTTGTGAATACCATTGAACCGCTTCGTTAGCGGGTAAACCCGCAGCGCGAGTTCTTACAGTGACCGCATCAGCGACGATGAAGGCCGAGTAAAAACCCACCCCAAACTGACCGATAAGCTGAGAGTCTTTAGATTGATCTTGGGATAGTTTAGAGAAAAACTCCGCTGTGCCGGATTTTGCAATCGTACCTAGATGTTCAATGACATCTTCGCGGCTCATACCAATACCGTTATCTGAAATGGTCAGCGTATTCGCTTGGGTATCAAACGATAATTTAACGCCTAAGTTGGCATCACCTTGATATAAATCGGCATTAGACAACGCTTGAAAACGAAGTTTATCCGCAGCATCAGAGGCATTTGAAATTAATTCGCGAAGGAAGATCTCTTTATTGGAATAAAGAGAGTGAATCATAAGATGAAGTAACTGTTTGACTTCAGATTGAAAACCACGAGTTTCTTTATTGGTAGTAGCCGTTTCGCTCATACTAGCTCCATAAC
>NZ_NDIO01000273.1:0-4011 GCF_002241085.1 Vibrio sp. V03_P4A6T147 | reverse complement strand
CTTAGATGGTGTTTTTCATCGATAAAAAAGTAACGAAACATTAAGTTACTAAGTTCATATGTCGCACTTTTATGAATTTAATATTATTTACATCTATGGCCTTTACTTTTTTATCTAGAATCAGCGTAATGAAACGGAAATTCCCTTGCTTTGGATAGGACGAGAGCACATGGCGCTCATGCATTTTATAAGACCGCAGCGATTGTTATCATCAATATTAGCGTTGAGCTCCTTGGTGTGCGGCACCGCGTTTTCAGGCGCAATAGAGGACTTGGATAGTCAACGAGAGCTGTATGATCAAGCTCAGAGGTGGCTTGATGAAGATAAAGTTGATGAAGCTAAAAAAATTAGAAATAAGATCAAAAACTATCCATTGACGCCTTATCTGGATTATCGATCTCTGCTGGTCGATATTGGTAATAAACCGCCATTAGCGGTTCAGGTTTTTATCGATACACATCAAGATTTCCCGTTTTCAAACCGCATTCGAGCACCGTATTTAGATGCGTTGGCGGCGAAAGGAAAATGGGCCACCTTGCTTGATTTTCAAAAAGCGGAGCCGAATGATGAGCCTTATCGCTGTCATTACTACAATGCGCATTACCAAACAGGCCAGCGAGATATTGCGTTCAAAGGCGCACAAAAATTATGGCTCAGTGGCAGTAGCATTTCTGACGC
The DNA here is from genome assembly GCF_002241085.1 of Vibrio sp. V03_P4A6T147. Lineage (NCBI taxonomy): Bacteria > Pseudomonadati > Pseudomonadota > Gammaproteobacteria > Vibrionales > Vibrionaceae > Vibrio > Vibrio sp. V03_P4A6T147. Next base: position 3,333 of record NZ_NDIO01000273.1, on the reverse strand, counting down.
CTGTGATCCACTCTTCACCGCATGGAGTGAGCAAGGCGGGTTAACCGATGACTGGTTGCTTAAACGAATGTTTTTGGCGTTTGGTGGGCGTAATTTAACGCTAATGAAATACTTACAGAAAAAATTAGTTAAGCCAAAATCACAGGCGACAGCGCAAGCGATGATGGATCTCTACCGCTCGCCAGAAAATGTGTTGACTTTTGCTAAACAATACACCGATGGCACGTTTAATCAGCAGTCGATTCAATTTGCGTTAGAAAAGCTAGCACGCCAAGATGCAAAGCTTGCGCAAAGTGTGTACCAAACTCTTCTCGATCAGAAAATACTGTCGGATGCTTATCAGCGTCCTATTGCAGAATATATAGCCAGAATATTGCTTGATACCGAGGAGCAAGCACTCGCAAACTGGCGAGATAGTGTGATAGCGCAAAGCTCAAACAGTCTTTTGCTCGAGCAGAGGATCCGCAAGGCACTGACCGTTGGTCGTTGGGATGAAGTGAAATTCTGGACAGAGCAGCTCCCCGCTGATGAAAAAGCCAGCTTACGTTGGCAATATTGGCTTGGGCGCGCTGATATTGCGTTGGGTGATGAAGCCAAAGGATTACAACGTTTAAATGCGATGATTGGGCAACGTAATTTCTACAGTGTCGCGGCCGCTAATATGGTGAAACAGTCAGTAAATTATCCCAGTACATCGATTAAGCTTAATCCCAATTTATTGACGCCGTATAAAAAAGCCTTAGTACGGATCCAAGAGCTGATTGAACGAGATAAAATCGCGGCTGCAAAAAGTGAATGGAAATGGTTACTCGATCGTGCAGATACAAAAGAAAAAGAGATGCTAGCGGCCTACGCCGACTCCCAACGTTGGTATAGTTTAACTGTGACAGCCTCTATTTCGGCGCGGATGTGGGACAACATGCAATTGCGTTTTCCATTAGCCCATCAATGGTGGTTTAACTTCTATGGCCAAAAACACGACATTGACCCAATTATGCTGATGTCACTTGCTCGTCAAGAAAGTGGAATGGATGTTGAGGCTCAATCGCCCGTTGGCGCTCGCGGTATCATGCAGATTATGCCGAGCACGGCTAAGTATACGGCTAAAAAATATCAGCTGACCTATAACGATGAGCAAGAGTTATATGAGGTGGGCAAAAATATCGAAATAGGCAGCCATTATTTAAATGGATTATTAGAGCAATACGGCGACAATCGAATTTTTGCATTTGCTGCCTATAACGCTGGGCCAAATCGCGTCAATCAATGGCGAGAGAAAACACAAGGCAAGTTAGATGCTTACGCTTTTATTGAAGCGATTCCCTTCCGGGAAACCCGCGGGTATGTGCAAAATATTTTGATGTTTGAGACTTACTATCGAGATTTGATGGGGATTGAAGGTGAATTTCTCAACCAAGATGAGCTCAATACAAAATATTAATTCCAATACGAAGTGAAAGTTCTACAATAGCGGAACGTATCACTTTGCGAGTACATTCATGCCACACCAACCTGAGTACACTGATTGGCAGCAGCTAATGGAATTGGTTAAATCAGCCACAGAGCAAGAGCAGCACGCAATGCTACTCACCATGATGATGACCCCAGATGAGCGAGATGCGCTCGTGGCGCGTGCGAACATCTTATGTGAGCTACTCAAAGGGGAGTTATCACAGCGGCAGATTAGCCAATTGCTCGGAGTGGGAATTGCGACCATTACGCGTGGCTCAAATGAGCTCAAAAGTAAATCAGAACAAGAAAAGTCGCAATTAGCCGCTCTGCTACTCAAGGTGTCTTAGTGACCCCTTGAGTTCGCTAACTTTTTATAAATTAGCAGGGAAATGCTCTGGGTTGATAAAAGGGATTAACGCGAGGATCAATGCTTGATGGTAGACCGAGCTGCGAGTGAGTTGGTTATGAGTGAGCAGGCTGATCGCCCCACCTTTCTGTTTGATATTTTGGCAGTCAAACAGTTTATCCATCACATCGCCTAGCTCATTTTCATGGCTTAACAGCTTCAATACTTGAGGTGGTAGCATTAAGCTGGCTGAACGCGATTCTCCTCTATGAGTGGCGGATTCAATCACCATCCATGCAAAAGTCACTGTATTCTCAATGCCCGCTTCTAACCCGACGTAATAATCTGCCGTGGGATCTTGCTCTTTCGCATTTCGTACTCGGTTAAGTGCGCCTTGATGGGTTTCTTCATCTGTCATCGGTTGCTCCGCGACACCACTGGGCACACTCACCCCTTTAAATGAGAAAGTATCCTGCGGAAAGGTACTTTCAAATGCACTTTTGACTGCATTGATTTTGGCCGGGTTAAGAGAGGCAATGATCACATTTTTCATAAACAGCGTTTAACTCTTTTTGTTGTTGATACCATGAAACCAACGCATTTAATGGCATTGGTTTGGCAAAATAATAGCCTTGCATGAAATCACATTGGTAATCAGCAAGCCAATTATGCATCTCTTTACTTTCAATCCCTTCAGCTGTGACTTGCATTGATTGAGAGTGGCAAAGTTCGATCAAAGGCTTAATGATCTTGTGATTGTCAGTGGTGATGAGTGTATCTAAAAAAAGCCGATCGAACTTAATTTTTTGTACTGGATATTGCACCAATTGAGTAATGGAGGTGTAACCAGAACCGAAATCATCAATCGCCAATCCGTAGCCTAAATGCGATAGTTCGTGAAGCAGTGGAAAACCTTTTGAATTGGTCGAAAAAGTTTCTGTAATTTCAAAATCAATCAAATGGGGAGGAACTGCATTCTCCTGCGCATGTTTATGAATGTAATGAGCTAACTGTAAAGAGTTTAATTCTGCTGATGAAAGGTTAATCGATAACTGAACAGGGTGTTCAAACATCGCTTGCAGTGCATGGAACTCCTCGAAAGCTGAACGGACGACCCAGCGATCAATGTTGCCAAATAACCCGGTTTGTTCGGCTATCGGAATAAATTCTTTTGGTGAAATCGTACCGAGCAGCTTGGATTCCCAACGAAGTAAAACTTCAAATCCTGAGACTGTATTGCCAGCACGATTTAAATAAGGTTGATAGACCAGGCTAAATTCCTGATCAAAATTGCCTCGGCGTAATGCTTGCTCAATGTTGGCTCTGCGCAGAACACCCTTATTGAGCTCTGGCGAGTAGTAAGCTATTTGGTTCTTCCCAGCATTTTTTGCTTGATACATGGCCGTATCAGCATTAGATAATAATTTTTCTAAGGTATAGCCATCGGTTGGGTAGGTAGCGATACCAATACTTGCTGTGATAGGGAAATTTCCGAGCGGTGAATTATGCTGGTTTTGTAATGGGATCAGTAGCTG
>NZ_NDIO01000421.1:0-4026 GCF_002241085.1 Vibrio sp. V03_P4A6T147 | reverse complement strand
GTAAAATTTTTGTTGTGAAATTGTAGTAAAAAATTGGTTAATCTACCAAGTAAGCAAGGTCACAAATTTGCACAAAGGTTAAACGCAAGTTTGGAATAATTGCTCTAGAACACAAAATGTTGAGTTACCTATAAGGAAAAGACGATGAATATGCTGACATTCGATAAAACAGAAATCCAAAAACTAGATAAACCCTTTATCGCTGAAGCCGTCTTCGCCGTCGAGACTATCAGTGCTAATCAACAAAATGAAAAGCAGAGTAGAGCGAAGCAACTACTCGATAGATTGTTCCCTTTGGCGACGGGCTCTCATCAAGATGTGACCAGTTATGTGATCGATTACCGCCATGTGTTGGCTTATTTCAAGGATGGGCGTCATAGTGGTTTGAAGCATCCAAAACATTTTGTTGCCTTCAATGGTGAAAAGGAGTCACCATGTTCGATCTTGTTCCGTGATGGAAGTGGTAGCCATGTTGAAGTGATGTTAGGCTGCACTAAAGGGACTGGACGCGTTGAACTGATAGAGATTAATGATATTCAGTTAGAAACGTGTACCACATTTACCCAATCGGTGGAAGAAATGCCCAGCGCCGCAATGCGCCACTGGGTAAGCCTAGTCAAAGGTGATGAAAAGGGTAAGCCTCAAGCTTGTAGTGAAGATAAGGAGTACACCGCAAAAGATGGTGAAGACTATTACTTAAACTACAGTTTTAACCTTGCTTAGGTTATAGATGCGTATTGGGATTAAATGGGGCGTGGCGCCCCTTTTACTTTTCTATCCATAAATTGAGGTTTATGGAAATTGTGATTGCTTTTCAGCTACCCATAAGAGGTTGAAGCGATTAAAGCGGCATAACACGGTTGCGGCCTAATTGTTTTGCTTCATAGAGCAGTTTATCGGTTCTTTCTATCAAAGACTCGGACGTATCACCTAGTTGTAATTCTGTCACACCAAAAGAGGCGGTAATATTACCAACTTGGTTTCCTGAACGGCGATCCTTCACGCTCATTTTTTCTATCGAACGGCGCAGTGATTCTGCAAACTGTCTGGCAATGCGCAGTGTTTTATTTGGAACAATTAAAACGAACTCTTCGCCGCCAAATCGGTAGGCGGTAATGCCATCTCGACAGCTACTCTGAAGCTTTTTAGCGATGCCTTTGATGACGGTGTCACCAAATAGGTGGCCATAATTGTCATTAAAAGATTTGAAGTGATCGATATCTAATAAGATCAGGCTTATTGGTTGCTGCGCGCTTATTAGGGTAAAGAGATCATCATTGAACGAACGGCGGTTATATAAACCGGACAATCCATCGAATAAAGCCTCTTTTTGCACCTCGGCAAGCTGCTCTTTCAGTCGATGAATTTCTTTACTGGCACTATTAAGTTGACCATTTAGAAACTGAGTTGAATGGCGAATATCTCGCGATTCAGTGACCAATTGGCGAACCACTTTCATCACCTCTTCGATCGATAAATCATCGTTTTCGACTCGTTCTAATTCACTAAAACTTTTATCAATCACTCTGGCAAATTCGCTGGTATCGGTTAGGGTATCTGACATTGAACTTGCGACTTCATTGACTAACACTTCAATGTTGTTGCGTAGCGTGCTTAAACTGGTTTCAGAGCGCGATGCGACATAGCTGTTATAGAGTTGAGAGCTTGCCGCGGGAGGACAAAGGCCAAAGTTTTCCAATACAGAATCGAGTTCTCGATTGAGTTGAGGTATGGCGTTGTCAACATAGGTATACCAAAGTGCATAGTTAGCAGGTGTCGCCGCCACATGATTTTTCATCATCAACGGTACTGCTTTTTTTAAATTGGCTGTAGATCTCTTAAAGTCGTCGCTGGTCATTATCGTAAAATTAATAGACAGTCACAGATATTCATACCGCTAAGATTAGCGGATATCCCAAAGTTATGCGCTAAAAAAATGCAACTAAAGTTTGAAGTTGAATTTTTATTTACGGTGAACAATCGATTCTTGATGTAGATCAAACACAACAGACAGACATAGTAGGGGGTTTTTTATATATTGAATCGTTGAATGATTAAAATAAGTTGGTTACTGAATCAAGGAGTAATAGATGGAGATGTATGATATTGAATCGTTTTTGGATATTTTACCTCAGGTAGAAAGTAGCTATCCGTTTGGTCCTGACGCGTTGGTTTTCAAAATTCGCGGTAAAATGTTTGCCTATACTTCTCAGTCGAGAGAAGAGCCGTTTGTGACATTGAAGTGCACTCCAGAAGATGGTGAAGTTCTGACCAGTGCCTTTTCCGCTATTCGTCCTGGTTATCATATGAATAAAAGACACTGGATCTCCGTTAAGTTAAACGGAGATGTTGACCAGATGATGTTAGAGGAATTATGTGAACGCTCTTATCAGCTTGTAGTAAGTAAACTGAAAAAATCAGATAGAGAAGCGCTTCAGGCTCTGTTTGTGCAAGCAAAGCTTGATTAAGCGGTATCCTTACGTTGTTCCAGTTTTTTTGCGCCACGCAGCATCGCTTCTATCAATTCTGTCGCGTTAAATTTTTCCAAAGCTTCGTGGGCTCCGACTTGGTGAGCTCTATCCAAACAGATCTCACTGGAAAGCGAGGTGTGAAGAATACAATAAGCATGGCTCAGCATTGGATCATTTTGAACCTCAAAGGCCAGTTCATATCCATCAAGGCCCGGCATTTCAATATCACTGACCAGCAAATCGATCGCACGTTGATGTTGAGCGTCTTGACGCATCAGCTCAATGGCATCAAGTCCATTTTTACAGATTTGGTAAGGGATGTTGATACTGTCTAAGGCATCTGACAATTGTTTACGTGCAATAGATGAATCATCCACCAGTAAAATACGCAATGCTTTTAATCGCTCACGTTCAATATCAGTCAGCATCGGGATCTTAGTTGATTCATACTGTGGATAAATTTTTGAAAGTAATAATTCGACGTCAAGTAACTGCACAATCTGTTTTTGATAGCGGGTTATGCCAGTGATAAAAACGTCTTTTCCCGCCACTGCAGGTGAAGACTCGATTGTTCGCCAGTCACACTCGATGATTTTCTCAATGCTACGTACCATAAACGCAACTACAGTTCGCAGGCAGTCCGTCACGATTAAGTAGCATTGTTTATATTCGCTAGGTTGAATTGCTCTAAAGCCAATGGCGGCAGCCATATCAATGACAGGTACCGTCAAGTTACGGATAGTCACCGTTCCGATCACATGGTGATGAGAATATGGGATTTGTGTCATTGGCATGTAAGGGACAATCTCTCGTACTTTCAGAGTCCCGATAGCAAAAAGCTGTTTCTGAGTGTTCAATGTGAACATCAACATGCCTTGGGATTGGTTTGCCTTACTGGGGGTTTTAGCCATAACACCTTACTCAACGTTGTTTCTTATGCTTAATACTAAACGATCTCTTACTGACGGCAATGCGTTAAATGCAAATAAACAGTATAACCGTATGTTTATTGATCTTTTGCACTCTTACATTGGGGTTGGACTCTTGAAAAGCATCCGTTACACTATTTGCAGTAGCAAATTTATTGAGAAAAATGATGGCAAGAACGGCAGCGGCTCTTCACATTTTAGTGAAGCATAAAGAACAAGCTGAAGATATTATCGCTCAGTTAAAAAAGGGAGCGAAATTTCAAACATTAGCCAGAAAATATTCTACCTGCCCTTCGGGTAAAAAAGGGGGCGATCTGGGTGAGTTTCGTCAGGGGCAGATGGTCCCTCAATTTGATAAAATCTGTTTCACTGGAGAGGTACTGACACCTCATTTGGTGAAAACCAAGTTTGGTTGGCATGTTGTAAAAGTTCTATATCGGACCTAGCCTCAATAGGGTGATTTTCTCATCGACGTTGATTTTTAAAGTAATAACCAATGAGCAGTGAATGCCACGCTTTTTCTCAAAACCAGAAGTGCGTGGTGCTTTTCATTCGTCAGGAATGACACTCGATTCTTTATCTTTTTATTCCATTACCTTTTATAGAATGGCCTACTACACCCAAAC
>NZ_NDIO01000314.1:0-4031 GCF_002241085.1 Vibrio sp. V03_P4A6T147 | reverse complement strand
AGCTCATAAGCACTATTGATGAGCTCAATGGGCAAGAGGTCTGCGAGTGTTTCAACTTGATTTGGTTTATAACTGTTGATGATATCGAGGGCTTGAGAAACGTGCATAAAAAAATCCGATAAACAAGGTCTATCGGATTTTTACATAAAGGTAGGATCATTCAACTGATCTGCCGATTAAAGTCTTAACTGATCGGCATTAGCCCATAAATGAGCTCTCTTTTTATTAGTAACAATAGTCTAAGCTAGTTGCTTGAGATAGGGCGACCATACCAAGGGGAGCGTGCATCCGTCATATCGTACAAGCGATATTGTCGGTTCAGCATTTGCCCACCATCACGTTGAATCGGTAACCAAGATACGGTCACGCGCTGTGTACTCGGCCGAATGGTCATCAAGTCCATAGGAATTGAAACATAAAATCCCTTGGTAAAACTGCCTTCACCAAACTCTTCTGCAGAAAGGTTCGTTTTAGAAATAAACGCACCGGCAATCACACCACTATCAAACTGCTTAGAAAAATCGACCGACATACCGATATCGTCGGTTAAGTAACGCCCCGCACTGACCTTGAGTAAGGTATTGTCTATCAATGACCAAAATTTAGGCTGCCAATAGAGTGTTGCATGGCCTGTTACTGTGCCCGTCTGTACTCGATAGTTTCGACCCGTTTGTGGATCAGAATGCACTTCTTCTTTATACAGACCAAAAGCGGTGTCAGGGTCGCGCTGTTTTACATAGTTTCCGTCAATCCCAACCGCCCAATTTTTGCCTAATGGACGATAGAGTATTTCACCGCCGACACCAGCAAACATGGTTTCGAGATACCCTGCGTAGCTTTGACCAAACCAACTTTGGCCGAATGTATCAAAGTAGGTCAGTTGCAGGCTATCAAGGCGAACAGCATCTTCATAATATTGTCGAGACAAGGTACGAACCCGTTTCAAATCAGTACCATCTGGCGGTACGGTGTACTTGTATTTGTCGTAGTTATCGGCAAGGTTGCCATAAAGGCTGCCAGAGAGTAGCCAATGATCTCGTGTTTGTACGCTGGCATTGGCACTGACACCAAGCGCGTACAAATAAAAGTCTTCAGAGCCGCCAAAAGACTGCTGCAACACAGGCGCTAAACCAAATTGCCACGCATCATACTGCTGCGCTTTTACTTCGCCATTGATCGCGACAGGGTTACCACGCGCACTGGCATCGGTGATGTGAGCGTTAGGGTAATCACGGTCAGCAACGCGGGCAAACGCATTCGCTTTTATTCTGGTTTCAGTGAGAGGCTGATTATTGGCCGTCTCGATGATGCGATACGTCTGTGCATCAATGCCTTGATTCGCCAGCAGCAATGCGGCGCGTTCATGCGCTTCTTTGCGATCGCGATACTTATATTGTTCAGCTTCAATCGTGAGGGTGGCATCATCTTGGTACAAAGTCGCTTGTTTATAACCGGCGATTACATCAAGGTCATGAAGTAACGTTTGCCATTCAGCATCGTCTAACTCATGTGATTTTGTTTGCGGAGCATAACTGGGTTTGGGTTCATCAACCCACACCGGTTGCATGGTCGCCAAGTTCGTACCCAAGGTAATGCCTGCGGTAAAGGTATTACCGCGTTCATAGCTAAGGCGTAAATCGGCCCAATCAGCAAGAGCGTATACCACACCAAAGTTCCACGGTGTTGAAATGGGCATTACTGCATCACCACGGGTGACGGGAAAATCACTGCGGTAATCATTGCCATCGTATTCCACTTTTAGACGTAGTGGTTGCCAAGGTGTTTGGTATTCAACCCCACCAAATAGCGACGTACAACCCGTGAACATCCGTCCAATATCAAATTGGCCGCCTTTGCCACTGACACTAGTATCGCGACCGCAATCTGGTGTTGAGGATTTATCACCCGTTAAGTTCGCGTTGTTACCCAAATAACCCCAGCCAACGCCGAGTGTGACATCCAATGGGCCAAAACGTTTACTGGCTGCAATAAATTCGCCATCAAACAAACCTGTACCGCCAACATCACGTAACCCTACCGACACTTCCGGCAGCCAATATCCCTCTTCTAGCAAACGCAGTTTGGCATCAATCGATTTATCCGTGTATTTCGTATCACCGCTAAAGCTGGTATCGCCGCTGTAAAGTAGCTCATGCACTTGCGTGTAACGAATTGTCGCTTCTAGCCATGGGAAGAGTTGGAGTGAACTGATGTAATGAATGTAATCATCGTTGTTTGTGACGCTTAAACTGAATTGGCCTTCTGGCATCATGCGGGCACTGGGCATCTGTATTAAGCCTGTACCACCAAAATCAGTTTGAGAATGCACCAGCGTCGGGTAGCTGAATTCGTCAGCTTGGCTCGGTAACGCCAAACTAAACGCAATGCAGCACGCCATACAAGTGACGTGAGGTGGTTGAATCGTCGAAGACGAAAGATAACTCAGTTTCATCATGGCAATTGATTTCGCAGCAGTTCAACGACAATGTCGTTCACATTGTGTAGTGAATATTGAGGATAAAGTGATGTCGTTTCGATAGGGAAAGGCACGTAAAGTGTCGCTCCGGGCGCGATATCTTGAAAGTCGTGATTCCAATAGGCGATATCATGCAGTGAGGCGTGACCATCGGGTTGAATCACCCATACTTGCGAGATATCCGCCTCAGCAAGGCCTGCCGAGCGAACATAATGACCCGCATCGGTGCGTGGTTTCCAAGCCATGTCACCAGCTTGTTTAACATTCCCCAAAACTGATACTGTGGTGGGTAACGTATTGAGTGACAGCAGCCATTGACCTTGTAATTTCGGGTTCTGACTGGCCGTGATACGCGTGATGTCGGGATCAAGCGGAGTAAAAATACGCTGTGCAAAAGCATTCGCGCGTAGCTGCTCTTTCAGCTGACGCCAGCGCTTTTTGTGAGCCGATGTGGCCAAACTTTCTTGATGGGTGATCGCAAGCAGAACCTGCTGCTTTTTTTGATACGGGCTGGTCACATCAAACAAGGCGCTGCTTAACCAATCGATATCGGCAGGTAACTGCGCACTGGCATTCAGCGCATTGATGACTAATTCATCCACTCTTGGCACAGATGCAAAAGAGAGGGAGAGGGCAGGTGTATCTGCGCTTCTCACTTCAACCACACTAGCCGGTGCACTATAGGCAGCCGGTGATAATGCGCATAATACGCCCAGCAGAAAATACTTCATTAATGTAGGTTTTATTAATGTAGCTTTTATTAATGTAGGTTTTGGCACTGGTGCGCTCAGTAACGTACGTTTTTCTAGCCAAACGTAGCGTATAACGTAGCGTATTAAGTTAGGCCATAGAATCATGACTTATTCGCTCCTGAGAAAGGTTTAGCAACAATCAGTTCAAAGCGCGCCATGCCGGGAGCTGGCGTTTGTTCGCTGGCAACGACTTCGCCACTGCTTGGCTCAAGCCAATAGTGATTCGTGTAATGTTGGTCAATCGCTAAAATCGTCACATTTTCCACCACATGTAATAAATTTCTAGCGCCCTGTGGCAATAGCTTTTGCTCCTCACCTTGTACAACAAAGCGAGATTGAGCGTGATATTGGGTGTGATAGCCCGGCTGCCAGCTGATCTCATATTCCCAGTAGCGCGGGGTGCTGGAATCATGCAAACCAATCGCTAGAGGATCAGGCTGCTGCGATCGAGTATTGGATAAATTCGCATCCAGCAAATTCACGGTTTTAGTGATTCGCCCTGCCGAGGTAACGATCATCTCATGATTTGCGGATAAATATTTTAAAGCCAGCGGGTTGGATTGAAATTGGCGAGAATCTTTTTCGGCCCAAGCTAATATCATTAATGCTTGAGGGTTATCCCCTTGCTTTACATAAATACTAGCGTAGGGCAACTCATTAATTTTATTTTGCGAGATACTTAATGATTCAGGGCCAAATAGAGCAAGATTTAAAGAATCAGTAAAATATTGAGTGTTTTGTGTACAGCCTGTAATTAAAAAACCGCAACAAATAAATAACGAGTGAATAGCAAACTTCATAAT
>NZ_NDIO01000335.1:0-4069 GCF_002241085.1 Vibrio sp. V03_P4A6T147 | reverse complement strand
TCTTTTTCCAATTATCTTGAAAGTTATAGGTTTATTGGGTGAATTTGGTTGGATTATCCAGTGGTCGGAATGTTGAATAAGTGTTCCATTTGTATGTATTTCTAGTTCAGGAATTCGTGGCCCAATTATGTATTGATTTGGGTTTTTATCATCTTTAATCACTATAATTTCCTGTTCATTTACAAATACAGAACAATTTGGCGTTGGAGTGCAGCTCGTCATGTCGACGTTTTGATAAGAAAAAGTCCTCCAGAAAAAAGCGACCAAAAGAATGAGTAATGTGATTAGTATTTGAGCAAACCTGTGTTTTGTAAGCTTTTCTGAAGCCATGATGCTTCCTTCCTCGTGTAACAAACTTCAAAGTTTTGAAATAAAAGGCCAAATCCTGAACAACTGTAAGGTTACTACTCTGTCATTGAATTGTTAATTGCAGTATAGTTGACGGTTGAAAATGCCACTTTTTTTAAAGTCAGCAATAGATAGTAACGTTCTGATAAAGCAGTATTTCTATTGTGGATTTGGGGGGCATTACGACATGTGTCGTGTTGGAAGTAAAGTGTAGTTAATTAGAAATTGGAAGCATGCAAATGAGCCAAGAAAAGCAGCTTGAACAAAACTACAACTATACAGTTGTTCGGCAATTTACCTTAGTGACTATTCTCTGGGGTATTGTTGGTATGGCTGTAGGTGTTTTGATTGCCGCTCAATTAGTTTGGCCACAGCTAAACTTTGATACGCCGTGGTTGACGTACAGTCGCTTACGTCCTCTGCATACTAATGCGGTTATTTTTGCGTTTGGTACAAGTGCCCTCTTTGCAACATCTTATTATGTTGTTCAGCGTACTTGTCAAACTCGTCTATTTGGTGGTCCTCTTGTGCCCTTCACCTTTTGGGGATGGCAAGCCATTATTTTATCTGCAGCAATAACTTTACCTTTGGGTTATACCTCCGGTAAAGAATACGCGGAATTAGAATGGCCAATTGATATCGCCATTGCTCTTGTATGGGTATCTTATGCGATAGTGTTTTTTGGAACACTCGTCAAACGTAAGACGGCACATATCTATGTGGCAAACTGGTTCTTCGGAGCTTTTATCCTTACTGTTGCTGTATTACATATTGTAAATAGCATGGCAATCCCTGTTTCTATGGGTAAATCGTATTCAGTTTACGCTGGGGCGGTGGATGCTATGGTTCAGTGGTGGTACGGTCATAATGCGGTGGGTTTCCTGCTTACTGCCGGCTTCCTTGGTATGATGTATTACTTTGTACCAAAACAAGCTGAACGCCCTGTTTATTCATACCGTTTATCGATTGTTCACTTTTGGGCTTTGATCTCTCTTTACATTTGGGCTGGTCCGCACCATTTACACTACACTGCTCTGCCTGATTGGACTCAGTCACTTGGCATGGTGATGTCGTTGGTGTTGTTTGCTCCTTCATGGGGCGGGATGATCAACGGGATCATGACGTTATCTGGTGCTTGGCATAAACTGCGCTATGACCCAATCTTACGATTCCTCATCGTTTCATTGTCATTCTACGGAATGTCTACGTTTGAAGGACCAATGATGTCGATTAAGACAGTTAATGCACTGTCACACTACACCGACTGGACTATTGGTCACGTGCATTCTGGAGCTCTAGGTTGGGTGGCAATGGTGTCGATTGGTTCGGTATACCATTTAATCCCTCGCCTATTTAACCAAGAGCGTATGTACTCTGTTGGTCTGATCAATGCTCACTTCTGGTTAGCGACTATTGGTACGGTGCTCTACATCGTTGCGATGTGGATTTCAGGTGTTATGCAGGGCTTGATGTGGCGTGCTGTTAACTCTGACGGTACGTTAACGTACAGTTTTGTTGAGTCTGTCCAAGCCTCTTACCCATTCTATACCGTTCGATTCATTGGTGGATTTATCTTCTTAGCAGGTATGTTCCTGATGGCTTACAACACGTATAAAACGGTTTTTGCACCAGATAATAGCTTAAAAGCTATTCCTCAACCGGCATAAGGAGATGAAAGAATGAGTTCTAATAATCGCCATGAAATCATCGAACGTAATGTCGGTTTACTGGCTATTTTCATTATTTTTGCCATCAGTTGGGGAGCCTTGGTTGAAATCACGCCATTGATTTTCCAAAAGCAAACTACTGAGCCTGTTGAAAATCTTAAGCCCTACACTGCGCTGCAACTTGAAGGCCGTGATATCTATATTCGCGAAGGTTGTAACGTTTGCCATAGCCAAATGATTCGCCCATTCCGTTCCGAAACGGAGCGTTATGGTCATTATTCGGTGGCTGGTGAAAGTGTTTGGGAGCATCCATTTGTGTGGGGTTCGAAGCGGACTGGGCCTGATTTGGCTCGTGTTGGTGGTCGTTATTCTGATGAATGGCATCGAGTTCACTTGACTAATCCTCGCGAACTGGTTCCTGAATCAAACATGCCCGGTTTTCCTTGGCTAGCAAAAAATGTGTTGGACGGCAAGCTTACGCAAAGCAAACTTGAATTATTCCGTAATCAGTTTGGTGTGCCGTATACCGATGAACAAATCGCGAATGCAGCAAAAGATGTCGAAGGTAAATCAGAAATGGATGCAATCATTTCTTATCTTCAATCTCTTGGTCACGCAATGAAGTAAGGGGTAGTTATGGATATCGGTACTATTCACAGTATTTGGACCATAGTGCTGTTCGTCTGTTTTATAGGCGTAGTGTGGTGGGCCTATGGCAAAAACCGTAAAGCTCGTTTCGATGAAGCGGCTAACCTCATTTTTGCCGATGAACAGCCCAAATCCTCTAAGGAACAAGGAGTGACTAAACAATGACGACATTTTGGAGTCTATGGGTCATCATCATTACGGTGGGAACTTTGCTGGGCTGTGCGATTCTGCTCGTTTGGTGTTTAAAAGACAAAATGGGAGTGGAAGAAGGCTCGGATATGGGCCATGAATACGATGGTATTCGTGAGCTCAACAACCCTCTGCCTAAATGGTGGACCTATCTTTTTATTAGTACGTTTATTTTTGCCGCTATCTATCTGACCCTTTATCCCGGGTTAGGTAGTTTTAAAGGTGTACTTGGTTGGCAAAGTTCAGATCAAACCATTCGCTCTCTTGATGAGTCCAAAGCCTCGATTGCAAATGCGCAAAACAATAAAGTGTTAGTACAGTATGCAAAAGAGTTAGATGACGCAAACACCTACTTTGGTGAAGCATTTAAACGCTTAGCTTATACTGGCGGCGGTTCGGATTTACGCCCTATTCCTGAAATTGCAGCAGATTCTGATGCATTGAAGGTTGGTCAGCGTTTATTCTTACAAAACTGCTCTCAGTGTCATGGTTCTGACGCTCGTGGTCAAAAAGGCTTTCCGAATCTAACCGATAATGCTTGGTTATATGGTGGTGAACCAGAAGCGATTGTGACCACTATCCGACATGGTCGTATTGGACAAATGCCAGCTTGGAAAGATGTCCTCGGTGAGCAAGGTGTGAAGGAAGTGGTGAGTTATACCCTAAGCCTTTCTGGGCGTTCTGTGAACGTTCGAGAAGCGGAAGCAGGTAAAGCTCGCTTCGTCGTTTGCGCCGCTTGTCATGGTACGGATGGTAAAGGTAACCCTGCGTTTGGAGCACCTGATCTTACTGATAACGATTGGTTATTTGGTGACTCAAGAGCCGATGTTACTCAAACGGTCATGCATGGCCGATCAGGTGTTATGCCTGCTTGGAATGACATTCTCGGTGAAGATAAAGTTCAACTGGTTGCTGCTTACGTGTGGAGTTTAAGCAATACAGAGAACTAATTGCACAACAAAGGCAGCTCTTTATTAGGGCTGTCTTTCTTCTCTTTTTAATAAGCCTTCTTTATTTTGTTGTTGAGAACTTTTTTATGGTAACTCCTTGGTATAAACAATTCTGGCCGTGGTTTCTGATCATCTTACCGTTAACTGTGGTGATATGGACGATTGCAACGGTTATCGTCTTTTCTCAGAATTCAGTGTCATTGGTGACAGAGGATTACTACAAAAAAGGCAAAGGCATTAATATTGACCTATCAAAAATTAACGAAG
>NZ_NDIO01000306.1:0-4071 GCF_002241085.1 Vibrio sp. V03_P4A6T147 | reverse complement strand
ATGAACTATATGCGTAGTACTGCTCATCAGTATCATTGAAATCATGATCTATAGGTAAAATAGATTGAAAGTAACTTTCCTTTGCCATAGGGTCCAAGGCAATTAGAACTGATGCTCTTTGACTTTTAGTCAAGCATGCATGCATTGTGTCATTATCTTTATCATAAAATACTTTCCACATCCCATTCACCATTCGAGAGGTTTGCTCTCTATTTAACTCGACCATCATCTGATATGCGAACGTAGATTTAACCCACGGATCTGGGGCTTTTGGAGGGACAAAGCTCGGAGTTGTCGTCGATTTCTCACAGACAGTTAAACACTCCGAAAGCACTAAGCAATTAACAGCATCCGTATAATCTTCATATAAACGATCGCTCTCATCAATTTTAAATGACATATGAGCAGACATAAACGTAAACATTTCTGCAGCTTGTGGATGTAACGCCTCTGGTACTTCAAGTCTCTCTCGTTTAAAAATATCCCCTAATATAGATTCATAGCTATCAACAACGTTCTGACTTACATCTAACAAAGACTCATTAAATTGTACACTTTCGTATCTTTTCATATATCCACTTAAAAATTGTATAACGCCCGGCTAAGGGGTTGACGACGCATAGCCGAACTCAAAAAACACACTATAAACACTGAATTTCAATTTTGTACTAAAGCCGCCACGCGTTGGCAATCCCTCTTGAGCCGTTTGTTATGCTTGTGCTCAAGTAAACTGTAGAACTAGACAACCAATTAATGCGGGTAAACCTGCAATAAAGAGAACCAAGCCTGTTTGGTAGTTAGCTCGATAATGCTCAACTTGCTCTTCTTCAAAATCATGTCCCTTTACCATTTTGTATACTTTATCGGTAACCGGATCATCTAATCGTGTCGTTTTGCTGTGTATACCACCTTCCCACATTAACTTTGCTAAAAGCCAAATAACAATCACGACAAAAAACAAAAAATCAGCTGGCCGCGTTGTAGCAAAAAGAGGAACATAATTAGATAAAGCGAAAACAATCAAAAAGGCCACTATATTGATTAAAAAGACTTTTCTCATCAATTCGGTCAATTTTTACTCCTAGAGCATAACGCCCGGCTAAGGGGTTGACAACGCACCGCCGAACTCAAAAAACACATTGTAAACACTGAACTTCAATTTTGCACCAAAGCCGCCACGCGTTGGCAATCCCTCTTGAGCCGTTTGTTATGCTTCTTGGATTCAAAAAAAACACGACCATAATCACACAAATGCAAACTCAATAGATATGCAATCAATTTTATACTAAGTTATCTATGTCAGCCAATTGAGAATACATTTGCCATTGGCGCTGTTGACCAAATATTAACCTACTTATGATAAAGGAACTAACAATGTTAAAAGCTGGCACAAAAGTCAAAATCAAACTCTCAACTCACGACGGAAAGAGCTTTGGATTTCTAGCTCTGGGGTCAGGAAAAAACAAAGACTATTTCCTTGGCTCTGCTACCGAGGAAGATGCTACTGTTTTTGTTCTTGAAAAGTACAAGAAAACTAGTGACATATTTTATTATCGAGTTGATGGGACTAAAGAAACCTATCTGGATGAACACACAAGAAATGGAGTCGTGTTCCCAGAAAAACCCTTTGTCTCTGTTGACGCTAGTTCGATACATGCTTGGCAACTAAATGACGAAGAGCATCTTGAGGCCGTTTACTCTTCACATGGCACAACAGAAGTACTAGCTGAACCTCACAACAAAGATCAAGTAAACATTAGGGAACATCACCCGAATGCAGTGTTCTGCAACTTCGAAAATACCTCGTTTCCATATAAAGTAGAAATTCTCGAACAGTAGTTTTTCCAACCTGTAATAAGGCTGTTAAAACAGCCTTATTACTCCATTTGTGAGCTAAAGATGCATAACGCCCGCCTAAGGGGCTGGCAACGCAGTACCACTAAACTCAATCACAACAACTGTAACCACCGCGGCTCATTGGGACTGGAAACGCCACGCGTTGACAGTCCCTCTTGAGGCGTTTGTTAGCATTCTTGTCAAAGATTAGCGCTCATAAGTGAAGCGATAACCTGTGAGTTTGTATCATCTTTGGAAGACAAGCCTTCAACAACACCCTGTTGATTTATCTCTGGATGATTCTGGCTTAATTTCCATTGACCACTGAGTGACTCTACCTCAATTTCAACACCTACTACCGCAGGCAACATTTTATGAATGTATCCCTCCGGCGCATCTGACATTGACCACGGCACCGATTGCCCTTGCTCATGTTCCGATGTTAACTGATCGAGAACCTCCAATATCCATTGCGGTTCGTGAATAAACCGAATTTTTCCCTTCACATGCACCACAATATAATTCCATGTCGGTACAGCCTTACCATTCTCTTTCTTAGTCGGATAGTAACTGGGAGATACATAGCTATTTGGACCGTTAAAAATCACCAGAACCTCAGATGCTGGATTAGCGGTTTGCCAAACTGAATTGACCTTAGCTATGTGCCCCTTTAAACGTAACTTACCGTCCAACTCTATTAAAGATAAAGGAAGATGATTAGCCTCGATTGCTGAATTTGAAGAGGTAATGACTGTTGCGAATGGATATTCACGCATCAGATTGACAAGTACATCAATATTATCTTGCTTAAACTTCCCTGGAATGTGCAAACTTTTCTCCTTGAATGCTAACGCCTTGTTAAGGGGTGAGCAACGCAATACCGATGCCACCGCATACCGCCTTAAACACTAAAACCAACGCATAGTAAAAATGCCACGCGTTGCGAATCCCTCTTGAACAATTTGTTATGCAGATTCTACCCACTTTCGATAAAAGTCTACATTAAGCAACTTCGAAACTAACGTGTTGAAGTCATAGCTATTACCGTATTTTCTTGCCACATCTTCGAAGACTAAGTGACGACATTTGGAAGAGACATTCGGAAAGCCGTTTACTTCCCACTTAGAATGAACTTGTTTCCTTGAGATAAGAGCCCATTCTTTGGTTAGCAGATATCGATGGCCTTCATATGTTACTGACAAATCGTGTCCATCACATTGTTCAGGAAGCTGTCGCTCAATGACTGAAATCATACTACCCGAAACCCTAGAACCACTATGAGAGGTTTTACATGGGTGAAGGAAACGGTCATCAAAGGTTTTCTGTGCTAACCGATCTAAACCTAGCTTTGCTTCAATAGGGAAACAGGTTTTTGAATGTACATCCAAAATGCAGATATCAACTTTGTGTACGCCATCGAATATCAAATCGGAGCACGGGTCTAGCCTAATTTCAGGAACAGCTATGAACTCGTCAAACGAAAGCGCTAAAACTTCCTTCAGGAAAGAGTGAACCTCATCTGAGTTGTTAATAAGCTCGCATACTAGGGCTTCCCCGATATGGTTTAGCTGAATCATATTTTCTCCATCTGCATAACGCCCGGCTAAGGGGTTGACAACGCACCGCCGGACTTAAAAAACACACTTAAACACTGAACTTCAATTTTTCACTAAAATCGCCAAGCGTTGGCAATCCCTCTTGAGCCGTTTGTTATACCGTGATCCGATGCACATTGTAGGAACTTCTTTATCAATTGCCATAGTGCCGTATAATCGCGGCCAAATTACACCACAACAATCCATCAGTGAGTTGCAAATGTCCAAACTATTTTTCAAAGGTCGAATCGATGCTAGACAAAACCACGTCATTTCAGGCTACAACGTAAATCGTGATGTAAAAGCAGGCACTGACGAGGCGCCAATCAATGTTGTCGTCCCAACCGAGGCTCGTAAAGCAGAGATAGAAATATTACTTTCTGAGCACTCAATAGTGGCTGATATTGTCATTGACTCAAAGCAACCAGAGAACACTGTTGAGCTTGATACGCTATTAAACAAACCTAAAACGATTACCTATGACAAAACACCAAACCGTAATGAACCGTGCATTTGCGGAAGCGGGAAAAAGTATAAAAAGTGCTGTGCTTAAACCCTCGATAATTACGTCCAAAGCCGTCTTCTGACGGTTTTTTTATAAACTAGAAACTATACGATGCTCTGCGCGTAAGTTAAAACG
>NZ_NDIO01000324.1:0-4080 GCF_002241085.1 Vibrio sp. V03_P4A6T147 | reverse complement strand
CAGATAGACAGCGCATCGAGTCTTGATTTAATTCACTATTTTATCTCTACATTAGGAGAGAGTTCATTACCTGAGGTTGAGCTGCGCATTGCCCAGTATGCTGAGCAGGATGAGGGCGTGGTGATCGATCCAATGCTTTTTGAACAGTTTATCCAATACAAACAAGCATTAGCTGAGTTAGAGGCTAATTCTTCCATCGCCAATCTCGATCTTGCTACCTTAGCTGAGATCAATCAGCAGTTACTGAAAATACAAAGTCAATTTTTTAACGTTGATCAGCAAAGTATGTTGTTTGGTGAAGAGAATGCGTTACGAAATTTAGCGTTAGAAAAGCTGCGCATTAAATCTCAAGCAGTAGATTCATATGATGAGCAGCAGCAGTGGCAAACGTTATTAGCACAGCAGCCAGAATACATTCAGCGCAGTGAACGCAATGTACAACTACTGCCAGCACTCAACGCGAGTCGCCATTTGTCCACGCAAGAGCAATACTTAGCTTGGAACGAGTTGGTTGGCGAACAAGGAGCACAGCGGTTAACGCGGCTTAGTGAACAACGAGAGCAGTTTTCTCAGCATCTCGAAAACTATCTACAACAGCGTTCGGCGGTGCTTGAAAATACGCGCTTGAGCCAAGATGAAAAAAATCAGCAAATTACGCAACTGCGTACCCAAACGTTTGAGGTCAAACAACTCAAACGCGTCGAGGCTTTGGAAAGGTTAAGTGATCAATCGCTTTAATTCTGTTTATCCAATAAAGAAGAGCGCGACCGAAGCCGCGCTCAAGTTCTCTAAGAGAAAATAGAATAGGTGGTTACAAATTCACCACAATGGTGTTAGTCACTATTGCACCTTTGTCATCCATCACTTTAATTTTCACTTCATGTTTTCCAGAGCTTGGGAAAATGGCGGTGAAGAGTTTGCCACGTTTTATTTTTCCATTCGGCAGGGTCCATTCCGTATCGACAATACGCCCATCGCTATCGCTGCTGGTTGACCACATTGTTACCCAGCGTCCAAGGTGGATGTACTTAGCACTGGCTTGCGGTAATGCGTTAGGCACTTCAACCTGTATTGTGCGCGTAGTGGTGTTGGTTGCGCCTTTATCATCCGTTACGGTTAGGCTTACTGTGTATTGCCCTGCTCTGGTGTAGCTCCAGCTTGGCGCCATTTCGCTGCTCATTTGGCCGTTACCAAAATCCCATGCGTAACTGACTAGCTCGCCATCTTCATCATGGCTGTAGTTGAGAGCACTGACAGATAAACCGTCGGTTTTAAGCTCAAAGTTGGCGACAGGAGCTTGGTTTTGTTCGCTGACTTTTGATAAGCGAATTACGCCGTACTCATTGTCTTGGCCTTGGTTGAGGATGTCGATCATCAAGCCAAATTCCGTTAACTTACGCCCAGCATCTGGTACTAATGGTGAGCTGTAATCCGCGCCATCAGAGAAATTACCATTACCGATTAAGCTTGTGTCTTCGAGCACATCACCATCGGCAGCGACTAAACGTAGAGGTGTTTGATCTTGCAATGAGAAGGTTGCATCTCGCACTTGGAAGCGCGTTTGTGCGGCCTCACCGGTTTTTGACCAAACCAATGCGTTTTGATCCGCATCGACGACACCTAACCAACCTTCACCTGGGTGGTTACCTACCCAGTTATCCGTGTAAGATTCATCCACATACCAAACCAGTAGGCCGGGTTCGAAAGTCATCAACTGGCCCATGCGTTTGATATTGGCTAAGCCTTGGTCGACGTCATTGTGGCTACGCCATTGCAGTAAATAATAGTGTGGCGCTTCATGGAATCCATTGTTGGTGGTGTAACCTTTAAAGGCGAAGGTGGATGTTCCTTCGGCATCATCAATAAGGGTTTGCTGCCCGTCGACCTCTAACTGTAGGTTATCAAGGTAAAGACCTTCCATGGCTAAGCCGCCGTCAGTGACATAGTCAAAGCTGAGTGTCACTTCTTGGCCTGTCCATTGGGAGACGTCAAATATCGCATCGACCCAGCCATCCGACTTACCAGCAATAGCAGGTACAAGCCCTGTATTGTACGGGTCATCCATGGTGGTGATGTTACCAGCAATCGCTTTACCATTGATCAGTACGCGTGCAAAGTCGTAGTCTTTTTCAATCTGATACCATGCTTTAAAATTCAGCGTAGCTTGTTCACCTGTAGGGATAGAAAGCTTACGAGACATGCTATTTTTCAGATCATCGCCTCGGTTTGAATAAAAAGCGGACGAACCTTGATAAGGCTTCACTCCATCAACACGTTTCAGTGGTAAATCAATCTTCACCATATTTGGTCGAGCATTGTCAGTGGTTTGGAATAGGGTAAATACGCGAGGATTTTTCTCTAACTCTGCAATCGAAATTTGATCGTCATTGATCCAACGACCACCGACCGCTTTTTGTAAGAACTGTTTAGACCAAGAGCTGAATGCCGTCGGTTGTGTTCCGCCAATTTTTCCGGCCCAACTGCCAGAAGACATGATGGACCAATAAGAAACTGGCTCACCTTTACCTGTGTATTGGGTATCGTATTCGTCAGGCAAACCTAAATCGTGGCCATACTCGTGTGCGCAAACCCCAGCGGCCGCATCAATCGGTTGCATGGTGTAATCAAAGGCGGCATATTGGCCGTTAAAGCGATCTGGAAGCGTACTTTTTGTGCCTTGAAGGACATAAGGTTGGCCGAGATTATAACGGTGGGACCATATAGCGTCAGGTCCAAGCACACCGCCGCCGGCTTCTTCACCAACGGATGCATGGAACACCATCAAGTGATCGATTACGCCGTCCGGTTCGCGGAAGTTGCCATTACCATTGTAATCGTAACGATCTTCAATATCGTAATCGGCCAGATTAATATTAGGGTCTTGCGCCAGTTGGTTCAGTGCTTCGCGCACCAACTCTTGCGCATTCATATCTTTGTCTGTTGTTGCAGAGTTGCCCCCGTAAAACGCGGCGTTTTTAGACGCGCGATACCAACCTGCGGCTTGCCCGGCCACACTGTAGCTTTGCCCAGACTCGCTTTCATAATACTGACGCATCGAGATGAAATTTTCTCCATTAGGGCCTGCATAGCCCGCATCTGAAAAAAGCAGATCTTGATAGTGAGGTGGATTGTAGCTGGCATAGAGCATTTCAGTATGCTCTTTGGTCAGGCGATTATCGTTCCAAGGTAAATCGGGAAAATCAATTAAAAGCGCTAATACCTTATCGGTGCGTTTGGTGCTGATATCGAGAGCAAAAACGCTGGCTTTTTGCTGGCCTTTTTGTTTTTCAATGGTCTTTAATACCCGTGCGCGTTGCTCAAGAGCTTGCTTACCAAATTGCGCATCGCCGTGGAAGCCCGATTTGATTTTCTGCTCTAAATAACGATCCAAGGCATCGCGCTTGACTGCATCGGTAGCATTGGCATCCACAACACCGTTACGAACTAACATTTCAATGAGTTTATCTTCATTGACTACCCCTAAATCAATCGGGGTGTGCGCATAAGCACTGACGTTAAATAGTGTTACCATTGCTGACGCAAGCAAGGTTTTCCTTATGTGTTTCATCTGCTTTCCTTATTTGTCTTTCTGTATTTATGGTATTAACAATTTCACTGAACCGATTTCCATACGACTGAGCGCTATAGAGAATAGATGGCTTTCATCGCCATAAAATAGAATTCATGGACGCAATGAGTGGCTGGTATATTCTTATCTAGGCAAGTTTTTTGAGTGTTATTCAGTGAAGATTGAACGGGTGATTTAGTCGCTCTTCGGCGGAGAAATACACGCTTCTTCTTGATGAGTTGTCGAATTGAGATACTTTTCTTTGTGGTGTTTTTTTTGTAGATAAAGAGCAAGTGCTTGTTGTTGCTGTTCTGATGTCAGCCCTTCACATATCACACCTCGTTCGATTAATGAGGCGAGCAACCGTTCATCATCAACTGAAGATTGAGCAAGGCTAATTGATGAGTAACTAATTAATAAAAAATAAATTAAATGTTTCACAGTATATCCATATAATGTGTGAATTATTCGTAACAATCTATATATCAGTCATGCGCATAGCAAGTGTAAAT
>NZ_NDIO01000185.1:0-18801 GCF_002241085.1 Vibrio sp. V03_P4A6T147 | reverse complement strand
CCGAACTGGCTCCAGAAACAGGTTTAAGTGGTGAGATTGCCATTAATACTATTTTTGCATCTTCCCAATCATCATTTGATACGGGTGGAGATGAGCGTATTACATCACTCGAAACAAAGAGTAGCCGGCAGTCAAACTTTGCCGTTGGGCCTTTGGGTAACCTTGCTTACACCTTCGGGGACAAACGTCAACAACAGGTTTATCTAGGCACCTCACGTGATGATATTGCCGTCGGCACTTTAGCGCTTCAGCTGGGCTATCAATATGAGATGGAGACAGGTACCGTGGTTGATGTGGCTTTTTTGCCGACCGTGATGTCTGGAAAAACCTGGGCCAATCCTTACCAACTAAACAGTCAGCGCCAAGAAACCGATGAGTCAGGAAATGCCTACCGATTAACATTCAATAGTATTCAAGGCAGCCCATGGACTATCGATGTCGCTTACGCGACCAAAGAGATCGACAACGATCAGTTTCCAAGCCCTGAACTGGCTCGTGATGGTAAAAGTTACTACCTAAAAGGGCAGTATCGTTATTCTCTGAGCCCAACCAGTTTGTTACAGCCCTCCATCACTTATATCAACCACCAAGCGGATGGCGACGCCAATACTCATCACTCTTACGCCGCCGATCTCTCCTACTTCACGTTTATCAATCGCCATAAACTGGCGCTGACCGCTGGTTATACCAAGCGCGACTATCAAGGTGGAAATTCACTGTTTAATCACACTGTGCGTAATGACGATGAACTGAGCCTATTCTTCGCGTACGAATACAGTCAATTTATGGATTGGGATGATTGGTCATTAATCGCTTTAGCCGGTTATAACCAATCGAGCTCAAACCTCTCGTTTTACGACGAATCGTCTCTCTTTACAGCGCTAGGGTTAAATTACCAATTTTAAGTTCATTACACCGCTTGTGCGGTCAGTTGTTTCAACAAGCGGTCCATCGCTCGATAGCCGAGTGCTTCCGCTAGATGGGGCTTAGCAATCTGCTCGGCCCCTTCTAAATCAGCAATCGTACGTGCCACTTTGATAATGCGATGATACGCGCGGATGGAGAGCCCTAGGCGGTGCAGTGCATTTTCCAAAAATTCGGCGTCAGCCTTAGTTAAAGGGCAATACTGTTCAATTTCTCGGCTCCCTAACAAAGCATTAACCTTGCCATTACGAATCACCATCCGTTCACGAGCAATCAACACTCTTTCTTTAACCACAGCCGTTGCTTCACCTCTTTCGCCGCCATTTGCCAGCATTCCTTTGGGAAGCGAGGGGATTTCTATCGACATGTCAAAGCGATCAAGCAATGGCCCCGATAAGCGTCCCAAATAGCGCAAAATACTCTGCGGGTTGGCTCTGGCTTGCGTGCCTTCGTAATAACCAGTTGGGCTGGGGTTCAACGCCCCCACTAATTGAAAGCGAGCAGGAAAACGCGTTTTGCCTTGCGCTCTTGAAATAATAATTTCACCTGACTCTAATGGCTCACGCAATGAGTCGAGCACTTTTCGTTCAAATTCCGGCATTTCGTCAAGAAACAATAACCCATTGTGTGCCAAAGAAATTTCCCCCGGCCTCGGAATAGAACCGCCACCGACCAGCGCCGCCATTGAACTGGAATGATGAGGCGAGCGAAATGGCCTTTGCTTCCAGTTGTGCTGGTTGATGTCTTGTGGAGTCAGAGAAGCAACCGAAGCGGTTTCCATCGCTTCATCTTCATTCATTTCTGGTAATAAATCACACAACCGAGAGGCAAGCATGGTTTTACCCGTTCCGGGTGGACCGAGAAAAAGCAGGTTATGGTTGCCCGCGGCTGCGATTTCTAACGCTCGCTTTCCTTGCTGTTGACCAATGATATCTTGCAGATCGCGAGTACTTTTCGCTTGGCACGGTTTAGGTTCGGTTTGAAAAAGAGAGAGGGTTTGCTGGCCACACAAATCAGCACACACCTCAAGCAGCGTTTGCGCCGATTTATGCTGATCCTTTGCCACTAACGCGGCTTGATCACCATTACCATGAGGCACCACCAAACAGCGCTTGGCTCGATTCGCAGCTAAAGCGGCGGGTAATACACCTTTAACAGGACGCAACTCACCAGATAAGGCTAATTCACCAATAAACTCATACCCATCTAACTTCGTTAGCGCTATCTGCTGTGAGGCCGCCAAAATACCCAACGCGATCGGTAAATCAAATCGACCACCCTCTTTGGGGAGATCCGCAGGGGCTAGATTGACCGTAATACGCTTGGCGGGAAACTCAAAGCGGGAATTAATGATAGCGCTGCGCACGCGATCACGAGACTCTTTGACCGTCGTTTCTGGCAAGCCGACCAACGTAAAACCGGGCATACCATTGCTAATATGCACTTCAACTGTCACTGTCGGTGCTTGCACGCCAACACTGGCTCGGCTGTGAATAATTGCGAGTCCCATTTCATTCCTTTGTGGTTGTTTAAAAAGTGTTCGTTCTGTTTCTGCGCCCTTATTTGCACACGAGAGATTGTTATATAGCTTGTTGTGATGCTGAAAGAATGTGAAAAAAGAATGAGTTTTTGCTTGTCATTTAACGGAATTGTGTGTTACCACTAGAGACGCAAACAATTTCGTAAGATATTACGCCAACTATTTTAAGAATTAAGTGATGAATTTGAACGCTCACATTAACCTACTGCTAAGCCTGATTATCGTGGTCATTATTGATTCCGCGCGGGGGCTAGTGGGCGCAAAATAACCACCAGATTCAAAAGACCCCCGCACTGAAAAGTCCGGGGGTTTTTTTACAACTATTAAACTAAAAAGTTCATACTGGTTGGCGATTATCCAACCCGATATGGCAGGAAGAATGGGAGCGCACATGAAGTGCAAACACAACATGGTTTACTGTGCCATACACAGTTTGGGAGGGTTACGATGACAGGAGCACAACTGGTTGTAGCCGCATTAAAGCAGCAGGGAATCAAAACCGTTTTTGGTTATCCCGGCGGCGCTATTATGCCAATCTATGATGCATTATACGATGGCGGTGTAGAACACATTCTCTGTCGCCACGAACAAGGTGCAGCCATGGCGGCGATTGGCATGGCGCGCTCGACACAAGATGTCGCGGTGTGCATGGCCACCTCAGGACCCGGAGCGACCAATTTGGTCACCGGTCTTGCCGATGCATTTCTTGACTCAATCCCCCTTGTCGCCATCACCGGCCAAGTCGCAAGCTCGCACATTGGTACCGATGCTTTTCAAGAGATGGACGTGATTGGTATGTCACTCTCTTGCACCAAACACAGCTACCTCGTTACCGATATCCACGATCTCGCACCCACCCTTGCCGAAGCCTTTGAGGTAGCGAAAGCGGGTCGTCCCGGCCCGGTGATTGTGGATATCGCTAAAGATGTACAACTGGCAAAAACCCCCGTGACTGAGCTACCTGCATTCACTGCGCCAGCCATGCCAGTTGCCAGCCAAGAGCAGCTTCACGCAGCGCAACAACTGCTTTCACAAAGCTCTCGTCCTGTATTGTATGTTGGCGGTGGCGTTCAACTGGCCAAAGCGACCGATTCCGTACGCGAGTTTTTACGCCTCAATCCGATGCCATCAGTAAGTACCTTAAAAGGCTTGGGCACGATTGAGCGTCATGATCCGCACTACCTTGGCATGCTTGGTATGCACGGGACTAAGGCGGCAAACTTGGTCGTTCAAGAGTGTGATTTGCTGATTGTGGTTGGAGCGCGCTTTGATGACCGAGTAACGGGAAAGCTGGATACTTTTGCACCACACGCCAAGGTGATTCATATCGATATCGATGCGGCCGAGTTTAATAAACTCCGTATCGCCAATGCGTCACTACGTGGTGACATCAATCTCATTCTTCCACAACTGGAACTGACGCGTGATATCGCACCGTGGGTTCACCACAGTGAAAGTTTGCGCAGTGGCTTTAAGTGGCGCTATGACCACCCGGGCGATCTCATTTTTGCACCATTGTTACTCAAACAACTGTCCGACATGATGCCCGATTCAGCCATCGTCTCAACCGACGTTGGCCAACATCAAATGTGGGCCGCGCAGCACATTCAGCCGCGTGCTCCACAGAACT
Source organism: Vibrio sp. V03_P4A6T147 (assembly GCF_002241085.1). Classification (NCBI taxonomy): domain Bacteria; kingdom Pseudomonadati; phylum Pseudomonadota; class Gammaproteobacteria; order Vibrionales; family Vibrionaceae; genus Vibrio; species Vibrio sp. V03_P4A6T147. The sequence continues at coordinate 14,707 of NZ_NDIO01000185.1, read as the reverse complement.
TCATCACCTCAGCTGGCCTTGGAACTATGGGCTTTGGGTTGCCCGCCTCAATGGGTGCTGCCGTTGCTCGCCCAGATGATCAATCCATTCTCATTTCCGGGGATGGCTCGTTCATGATGAATGTTCAAGAACTTGGTACGCTCAAGCGCCGCCAAATCCCGGTCAAGATGGTACTACTGAACAACCATCGTTTGGGTATGGTGCGCCAATGGCAATCGCTGTTCTTTGATGGCCGCCATAGTGAAACGATTTTGGATGACAACCCAGATTTCGTGATGCTAGCTAAGGCGTTCGATATTCCTGGCAAAACCATCACCAAAAAAGAAGAAGTTGAACCAGCACTTAAAGAAATGCTGGCCAGCAAAACAGCTTATCTGCTTCACGTTTTGATTGATGAAGAAGAAAACGTATGGCCGCTTGTACCACCGGGCGCCTCAAATAGTGATATGTTGGAGAACACCTAATGGATAGATACCTATTAGACATCAAAGCCGATGATAAACCGGTGCTATTAGAGCGTGTTCTGCGCGTGATTCGCCATCGTGGATTTGTGATAAAACAAGTGGCCGCAACGCAAAACCACGCCAGCAAAGTCGCCAGTGTTGAAATCATTGTTGATAGTGATCGCCCCATCAGCACACTGATCAATCAAATTGAAAAATTATGGGATATTCGCAGTGTCGATGTCACCCCAATAAAAAATAACGAACTACCGAATAACAATTTACAACAAAAGATTTGTGCATAAGGAAGGCAATAAATGGCAACAAAAACTGCAGATTACATTTGGTTCAACGGTGAAATGGTTCCGTGGGCAAATGCAAACGTTCATGTACTGACACACGCAATGCACTACGGCACCTCGGTGTTTGAAGGTGTGCGTTGTTATAACACTCCTAAAGGTCCAATCGTCTTCCGTCATAAAGAGCACGCTCAACGCCTGAAAGATTCAGCAAAAATTTACCGTTTCCCTATCCCCTATACGATAGAAGAGATCATGGAAGCGACACGTGAAACATTGCGCGTCAATAAACTGGATTCAGCCTACATTCGCCCACTTGGCTTTGTTGGCAACGTTGGCCTTGGCGTTTGCCCACCAGTGAATACTGAAATGGAGTTAATCATTGCCGCCTTCCCTTGGGGTGCTTACTTAGGTGATGAAGCGCTAGAAAATGGTGTGGATGCGATGGTTTCTAGCTGGCATCGCGCTGCGCCAAACACCATACCAACCGCAGCCAAAGCGGGTGGTAACTATTTATCGTCTCTGCTTGTCGGTGGTGAAGCTCGTCGTCATGGCTATGCCGAAGGTATCGCCTTAAGCGTGGATGGTTATTTATCTGAAGGTGCAGGCGAAAACATTTTCGTCATCAAAAACGGTGTGCTGCTCACGCCACCAACCACCAGCTCCATCTTGCCGGGTATCACGCGTGATTCGATCATGACGCTGGCTAAAGAAATGGGTTACGAAGTGCGTGAAGTGAACATTGCGCGTGAAGCACTCTACCTTGCTGACGAAATTTTTATGACTGGCACCGCCGCCGAAATCGTCCCTGTACGGAGCGTAGACCAAATTACGGTTGGAGAGGGTAAACGTGGGCCAATCACGAAAGTGATGCAAGAAGCTTACTTTGGCCTATTTAACGGCACCACTGAAGACAAGTGGGGCTGGTTGGATTACGTGTACCCACAACCGAAGTAATAGAGGACGATAGACAATGCCAAAGTATAGATCCGCAACGACGACACACGGACGTAATATGGCTGGAGCGCGCGCATTATGGCGCGCCACTGGCGTCAAAGATGAAGATTTCGGTAAGCCGATTATTGCGGTGGTTAACTCGTTCACTCAATTCGTACCGGGCCACGTGCACCTCAAAGATATGGGTCAATTGGTTGCGGGTGAAATCGAAAAAGCCGGCGGCATCGCCAAAGAATTTAATACCATCGCGGTAGATGACGGTATCGCCATGGGGCATGGCGGCATGCTGTACTCACTGCCCTCACGCGAGTTGATCGCAGACTCTGTCGAGTACATGGTTAATGCACACTGCGCTGATGCGATGGTCTGCATTTCCAACTGCGACAAAATCACCCCTGGGATGATGATGGCGGCACTGCGCATTAATATTCCCGTTATCTTTGTTTCTGGCGGGCCAATGGAAGCGGGTAAAACCAAGCTTTCTGATCAAATCATCAAACTCGATTTAGTCGATGCGATGATCCAAGGCGCTGACCCTAAAGTCTCCGACGCACAAAGTGAACAAATTGAACGCTCGGCCTGCCCAACCTGTGGTTCTTGTTCTGGCATGTTTACCGCCAACTCAATGAACTGTCTCACCGAAGCGTTGGGACTTTCTCAACCAGGTAATGGTTCGATGTTGGCCACGCATGCCGATCGTGAGGCGCTCTTCATCAACGCAGGTAAACGCATTGTTGAATTAACCAAGCGTTACTACGAACAAGATGATGCATCCGCCTTACCGCGTAATATTGCCAACAAAGCCGCATTCGAAAATGCGATGGCGCTCGATATTGCCATGGGCGGCTCAACCAACACCGTATTGCACCTATTAGCAGGCGCTCAAGAAGGTGAAATCGATTTTGACATGGGTGATATCGACCGCATGTCACGCCGCGTACCTCATCTGTGTAAAGTCGCGCCATCGACTCAAAAATATCACATGGAAGATGTACACCGCGCGGGTGGCGTGATGGCGATTCTTGGTGAACTGGATCGCGCCGGTCTCATCAACAATCAAACTCGCACCGTGTTGGGTTTATCGATGAAAGAGCAGTTGGCTCAATACGACATCATGCAAACGCAAGATGAAGACGTCTTAACCTTTTTCCGTGCCGGTCCTGCGGGTATTCGTACCACTAAAGCCTTCTCACAACAATGCCGATGGGATCGCCTCGATGACGATCGCAAAGAAGGCTGTATTCGTACTAAAGAGCATGCTTTTAGCCAAGATGGAGGCCTAGCCGTGCTATCTGGCAACATTGCCGTTGACGGCTGTATTGTAAAAACAGCAGGGGTTGATGAAGGTAGCCTGAAATTTGCAGGCCCAGCCGTGGTCTTTGAAAGCCAAGAAAGTGCCGTTGAAGGTATTTTAGGCGGTAAAGTGAAGGCTGGTGATGTTGTCGTCATCCGCTATGAAGGCCCGAAAGGCGGCCCGGGTATGCAAGAAATGCTTTACCCAACCACGTACCTCAAATCAATGGGGCTAGGCAAAGAGTGCGCGCTACTGACTGACGGTCGTTTCTCTGGGGGGACTTCCGGTTTATCAATTGGTCACGTTTCTCCAGAAGCTGCGAACGGCGGAACGATAGGTTTGGTTAATTCTGGGGATATTATCGCCATCGATATTCCAAACCGCTCCATTACGCTCAACGTTTCAGAAGCTGAACTGGCTGAGCGCCGCGTAAAACAAGACCAGCTCGGTTGGAAACCTGTCAATCGCCAGCGTGAAGTCTCTTTGGCATTGAAAGCCTACGCAAGTATGGCCACCAGCGCTGATAAAGGGGCTGTTCGAGACAAATCTAAGCTAGAGGGCTAGCGGATGAGCGACTCAGGTAACGCAACTCAAACTGGCGCAGATTATCTGCGCCAGATCCTGCGCGCCCCCGTGTATGACGTCGCAACGGTGACGCCACTGCAGGATATGCCTCGCTTATCGGCGCGCATCAAAAATCGCGTTCAGCTCAAGCGTGAAGATCGCCAGCCTGTGCATTCTTTTAAATTACGCGGCGCTTATAATATGGTGTCGAGTTTATCTGAGGTGCAAAAACAAGCAGGGGTGATTGCTGCGTCAGCAGGCAACCACGCGCAGGGAATGGCTCTATCGGGAACAAAATTAGGCATTAAAACCACCATTGTGATGCCTAAAACTACCCCTGATATCAAAGTCGAAGCGGTGCGCGGTTTTGGCGGTTTGGTGATTTTGCATGGCAACAACTTTGATGAAGCCAAAGCCGAAGCGGAACGCTTGGCTCACGAGCAAGGTTATACGTTTGTCCCACCGTTCGATCACCCACTGGTCATTGCAGGGCAAGGCACGATTGGCATGGAAATGCTGCAACAAAATGGCCACCTTGATTACATTTTTGTACCAGTCGGCGGTGGCGGTTTAGCCGCTGGGGTCGCGGTGCTCATCAAACAGCTGATGCCAGAAATCAAAGTCATTGCGGTTGAACCTGAAGATTCTGCTTGTTTAAAAGCAGCACTCGAGGCAGGTAAACCCGTGGTGCTTGACCAAGTCAGCATGTTTGCCGACGGTGTCGCGGTAAAACGTATTGGTGATGAAACCTTCCGTTTGTGTCAGCAATACATTGATGGCCACATCACGGTATCAAGCGATGAAATCTGCTCGGCGGTTAAAGATATCTTCGAAGACACGCGTGCGATTGCCGAACCTTCTGGAGCGCTTGCTCTGGCTGGTCTGAAGAAATTCGCGGAAAAACATAAGCTGGTGGATAAACAGTTAGGCACCGTACTTTCAGGGGCTAACACCAATTTCCACGGCTTGCGTTACGTGTCGGAGCGATGTGAGCTAGGCGAAAAACGTGAAGGGCTTTTGGCGGTGACCATACCTGAACGTCAAGGCGCGTTTTTTGAGTTTTGCAATATCATTGGCGGCCGTGCGGTCACCGAGTTCAACTATCGCTATAACGATGACAAGCTGGCCAACATTTTCGTCGGTGTACGCCTGTTAAGTGGGCAAGAAGAGCTCGACAACATCATTCACGATTTACGCCAAGGTGGCTACCCTGTGGTGGATCTATCGGATGATGAAATGGCCAAACTGCATGTCCGTTATATGATTGGAGGCAAACCCTCTAAGCCGCTAAAAGAACGATTATACAGCTTCGAATTTCCGGAATATCCGGGCGCTCTGCTGAAATTTCTCAGCACGCTTGGCACACACTGGAACATTAGCTTGTTTAATTACCGCAATCATGGCGCCGATTATGGCCGCGTATTGTGTGGTTTTGAACTCGAAGAGAGCGATTTAAACCGCTTCTCCGCCCACCTTAGAGAATTGGGTTACCAATGCAAAGATGAGACGGACAATCCTTCATACCAGTTCTTCTTATCCTAAAGCTCAATGCCAGTCCCACGACTGGCATTTTTTATGAGTGATGCATAATACGCATAGAACCAATGCTAAAGTTTCATTTTAGTCATAGTTAATTCAGTACTACACTTAGCGACATCTTATGCTTGCTGTGCCAATCTGGAGATCCGAATGTTTAAAGCGTTAATCCTTAATCAACAAGAAAAAAACACAGTTGCCACCATTGAACAAATCGACGAATCACAATTACCGCAAGGTGAAGTTTTAGTCGCGGTCGATTACTCATCATTGAATTACAAAGATGGTTTAGCCATTACAGGTAAAGGCAAAATCATTCGCAATTTCCCTATGGTACCGGGCATTGATCTTGCGGGAACCGTACTTGAATCCCAAGATACTCGCTACCAAACCGGTGATAAAGTTGTACTAACCGGTTGGGGAGTGGGTGAAAACCATTGGGGTGGTATGGCGCAAAAAGCACGCTTGAAAGCCGATTGGTTAGTGCCACTCGCGCACGGCCTTGATAGCAAAAAAGCGATGATGATTGGCACTGCTGGCTTTACCGCCATGCTTTGCGTGCAAGCCATTTTAGATGCGGGTATTCAACCGGAAAAGGGTGAAATATTGGTGACGGGTGCCAGTGGCGGCGTGGGTTCAGTTGCTGTAACACTATTAGCTAAGCTAGGTTATACAGTTGCTGCGGTAACGGGTCGTGTTGAACAAAATGGTCCACTGCTAGAAAAACTAGGAGCAAGCCGCGTTATTGATCGCAGCGAATTTGAAGAGCCAGCTCGTCCGCTGGAAAAACAGATTTGGGCTGGCGCGGTCGATACAGTAGGCAGCAAAATGTTAGCCAAAGTGTTAGCCCAAATGGACTACAACAGCACAGTTGCCGCGTGTGGTTTAGCGGGTGGTTTTGATTTACCCACCACCGTCATGCCGTTCATTTTGCGCAATGTACGCCTGCAAGGTGTCGACTCCGTCTCTTGCCCGCTAGAAAAACGCATGGCAGCATGGGAAAGCTTAGCGAAACTGCTACCTGCAAGCTACTTTGAGCAAGCGTGTGAGGAAATCACCCTCGAACAAACAGCGCAGTACGCTGAAACGATCACCAATGGTCAAGTGACTGGTCGCGTGGTGATTAAGCTTTAAACCATTCATTCATCAAGCTTTCGTCTTACTCAAAGCTTGATGATTTTTATCCCTCTAACTGCATCTCTTCAATACGCTTAGCAATCAACCGGCTGCACTCTTGTTTGACGATCTGCCTTAACCATTCTTGGGCAGGAGAATGCTCACATCGCGAGTGCCAAATCATAGAGTAGTCAAACGGCGTAAACTGAAACGGTAACGGCTTCACCACTAATGCGTAACGTTCTGCCACTAAATAGGCCAGATCCGCAGGCACCGTAATAATCAATGGCATGGTATCAACAATCGCTAGCGCGGCTTCTAAATGATAGGCTCTGAGCACCATTTTCCGTTTAGGCTGCCCACTTAATGCTTGTTCAATTAAGGCATTAACACCATCACTGATCGCAATCATCGCATGCGGGTATGTCAGGTAATCCGCTAAAGAGATCTGCCGATTCGCCAACGGATGGTGTTGGGAGAGCAAACAAAGCACACCGACTCGCCCAAGCACCTCACTCATCAATGGTGCTACTGGCGACGTTGGGCGACAAATCGCTAAATCAGCTCCTTCATAAGTCAGTTGATCGGCCAACCTATCATGCTGCAAAGGTAAAAACTCAAACGACACGTTTGGTGCCTCTTGATATATCCTTGGTAAAGCAAACGGTAAGATGGTCTGCATTGCGTAATCTGTCGTGGCAATGGTGAAGGTTTGTTCACATTGCTGGGGGTCAAATTCAACAGGTGAAAGGATTTGACGTAGAGACTCCAATGGCTCGCCTAAGGCACGATTAAGCTCCAGCGCTTTTTCAGTCGGGATGAGATGCTGACCTTGGCGCGTAAAAAGAGGATCATTGAGCAGATCACGTAACCGACCTAATACACGGCTCATGGCTGACTGGCTAAGATTTAAACGCTGGGCCGCTTTACTGACACTGCTCTCTTCTATCAACACTCTCAGTGCAATCAATAAATTCAGATCACGACGATAGATATCTTCCAACTCCATGCAATAACCCCACTTTTGTCATTGGTAAATAGGCTCAGTGTACGCGTTAGGCAAAAAAAATCCCGCCTTTCAGCGGGGAAGCCCAAGAAAATGGGGATAGTGTCGGAATGTGTTACGTGTCGTATTAGTGCAATGCGTTGATCAATATGTGATGGATTAGTGATTCTGCTCTTCTGAGATGCCTTTCCAAAGATGCATCTCAAGCCAGATCCCAACCAGTGACGCACTGACACCAAAAAGTGGCATCCATGACGTTTCTGCAGGCGTTCGCATCACTAAGGCACAAAATGAGATAAAGCAGAGAACCGAATAAATGGTTAACCTATCAAGCGCTGTTAACATAAGTGCCTCACCAAATTGTTATCAACTTGTTAAGTAAGTTAAAACAAAAAGATCACTTTGCCAAGTGGTTATTGAATATTTTTTCCTCGCCAGTATTATCTACGCCTTGCGATAACATCGATTAGGTTTGAATATGACATTTGATCCGGCACTTGCCACACAAATACTCGAAGCCGAAGGATTGCGCTGTCCCGAGCCTGTAATGATGGTCAGAAAAACCATTCGAACCATGCAAGATGGCGAAATTTTACTAGTGAAAGCCGATGACCCGTCAACCACTCGAGACATTCCCAGTTTTTGCCGCTTTATGGATCATCAGTTAATTGCGGAGAAAGTGGACACATTGCCCTATCTCTATTTGATTAAGAAAGGATTGAGTTAAGCCTCGATCTAAGTGATGCGTACGCAAAAGAAAAGGCGACCTCAAAAAGGCCGCCTTTTGCTATTGATTCATTGCGCTGCACACTACTCATTAAACTCGATGGTGCGGATCTCTGATTGCAGTTTTGTGATCTGCTTTTGCAGGGTTCGAATTTCATCGTGCATCGGGATAATGTGCGCGACTCGGATCCAAGATTCCACCATTAAGCCACACAATATGATTGCGCCGGCCACCATGGGTAGCCACATTTCCGTCAACGCCATACCCAACAACGTCAGCACAAAACCGAACGTAAACAAGTAACTTTGGCTCTTGGCGGTCATTCCCATATAACGTGTCAGCATATGCATTCCCTCTTAGACTTGCATCATCTAGCACTACAGTAACATGACCAGTATGGCATAAATTTGTCACTCATCACGCAACCGTAGACGTTGGGCGACAAGTTGAGTAATAAATTGTGTCACGCTCACTCGCCCAATCATCTAATCGATTGGAATTACCAAATCGCCGCGCCGATCGCTAATATCAAAAAGAGTACCGCCGTGATTTTACGAATAAGTCCTAGCGGCATTTTATCGGCGGATAATTTACCAATCAGCACCACAGGTACGTTAGCCAGCAACATACCAATCGTCGTTCCGAGCACCACCCACAGTAGAGCATCCGCATATTGCGCACCAAGAATAGACGTTGCTATTTGGGTTTTATCGCCAATTTCAGCGACAAAAAAAGCGATGAAGCTAGCGACAAAAGGACCTCGATTGGTAATCTTTTCATCACCGTCGAGTTTGTCTGGAATTAACACCCAACCCGCCATGGCAAGGAAGCTGGCGACCAACACCCATTTAAGGATTTCTGGTGACAGGTAATCGGCAACGACCACGCCCAGCCAAGCAGCGAGTGCATGGTTAACCATCGTTGCGACAAAAATGGCGGCAATAATAGGCAAAGGTTTACGATAACGACTGGCTAGCAGCAGAGAAAGCAGTTGGGTTTTATCGCCAATTTCAGCTAAGGCGACGGTAGTAATTGAAATAGCTAATACGCTCACGACAGGCTCAATGGGGCGGGATAATTATAATAACCATAGACAAACGCCACTCCCCGCCCCGGTTTGTGATGTTTGTCTAAGGTCTTGCTAAGCTAAAATGACTTTAGCCTCGAACGCCACGGTGATTTGGCACCAATTATGTTGACGAACGAACCATTAAGATAAGAAATCTCACTGGTAAGCTACTCCCCAAAGACGGCGCAATTCTAATCAGGCCGAGTGAAAATCTCAAGTTAGAAATAAGTCAAAATCGTTCATGTGCAGGAATTTGGCACAATCGATGCGATAAATTCGACCAAAACGGATTTTCGACCATTAATTAAGCAAGATTACCCCTACTCGCTGAGCGAATATCTGGGTATACTTGTTCGTTATTTTCATCCATTCAGACAGAAGAATCGCGCGAACCTGACTATGCAAAAATACGATATCAAAACCTTTCAGGGTATGATCCTCGCGCTGCAGGATTATTGGGCCCAACAAGGCTGTACCATTGTTCAACCATTAGACATGGAAGTTGGTGCAGGAACCTCTCACCCAATGACATGCCTGCGAGCTTTAGGCCCAGAGCCCATTGCAACGGCGTATGTTCAACCCTCTCGTCGCCCAACGGACGGTCGTTATGGTGAAAACCCAAACCGCCTGCAACACTATTACCAATTCCAAGTCATCATCAAACCTTCACCAGACAACATTCAAGAGTTGTATCTGGGGTCTTTAGAGGTGCTCGGTGTTGACCCACTAGTACACGATATTCGTTTCGTGGAAGATAACTGGGAAAACCCAACCTTAGGTGCTTGGGGTCTTGGCTGGGAAGTGTGGCTAAACGGCATGGAAGTAACTCAATTTACTTACTTCCAACAAGTCGGTGGCCTTGAGTGCAAGCCTGTCACCGGCGAAATCACTTACGGTATTGAACGTCTTGCCATGTATATTCAAGGCGTGGATTCAGTGTATGACTTAGTCTGGACAGATGGCCCATTAGGTAAAGTCACCTATGGTGACATTTACCATCAAAATGAAGTCGAACAATCCACTTACAACTTCGAACACGCGGATGTCGATTTTCTTTTCACTTTCTTCGACCAGTGCGAAAAAGAGTGTAAGCATCTACTTGAACTAGAAAAACCGCTGCCACTTCCTGCCTATGAGCGTATTTTGAAAGCGGGCCATGCCTTTAACCTATTGGACGCGCGTAAAGCGATTTCGGTGACAGAACGTCAACGTTACATCCTACGCATCCGTAACCTGACCAAAGCGGTTGCAGAAGCGTACTACGCATCTCGTGAAGCACTTGGCTTCCCTATGTGTAAAAAGGGTGAGGACAAATAAGATGGCAAAAGAATTTCTAATTGAATTAGGCACAGAAGAGCTACCACCAAAACAACTTCGCACTTTGGCTGAAGCGTTTGCGGCTAACTTTGCCGCAGAATTGAAAACCGCTGAACTGGCACACGAAGGCATCAAATGGTTTGCAACCCCTCGCCGTTTAGCACTGAAAGTGACCAACTTGGCCCAAGGTCAAGCGGATAAAGTGGTCGAAAAACGTGGCCCCGCTATTTCTGTTGCTTTTGATGCCGATGGCAATCCAACCAAAGCAGCACAAGGCTGGGCGCGTGGTAACGGCATTACTGTTGAGCAAGCGGATCGCCTAACAACAGAACAAGGTGAATGGCTACTGTTCAAACAGGAAGTCAAAGGCCAAGATGCCAAAGCTATTGTGGTTGAACTTGCCGCCAAAGCGTTAGCAAACTTGCCTATCGCCAAACCCATGCGCTGGGGTGATAAAGAAACACAATTTATCCGCCCAGTAAAAACTCTGACTATTTTGATGGGCGATGAACTGATCGAAGGTGAGATCTTAGGCGTAGCTTCTGCGCGCACCATTCGTGGTCACCGCTTTATGGGCGAAAAAGAGTTCACCATCGATTCAGCAGAACAATACCCAGCGATTTTAGAACAGCGCGGTAAAGTGATCGCCGATTACGATGCGCGTAAAGCGATAATTATTGCGGATGCACAAAAAGCAGCGCTACAGGTTGGCGGTGTTGCCGATCTTGACGATGACTTGGTTGAAGAAGTGACCTCACTGGTTGAATGGCCAGTGGTGCTTACGGCGAAATTTGAAGAAAAATTCCTTAAAGTACCGTCAGAAGCTTTGGTTTACACCATGAAAGGTGACCAAAAATACTTCCCGGTTTATTCTCATCAGATGAGCGATGCGAATAAGCAATTGCTGCCTAACTTTATTTTCGTCTCTAACATCGAGTCGAAAGAGCCTCGCCATGTTATCGAAGGCAACGAGAAAGTCGTTCGTCCACGCTTAGCGGACGCAGAATTCTTCTTTAATACCGATCTCAAAAGCAAATTAGTCGATCGTCTACCACGACTAGAAACCGCGATTTTCCAGCAGCAGTTGGGTACGATTAAAGATAAAACTGACCGTATTACTGAACTGGCTGGTTACATTGCAGAACAGATTGGCGCGGATGTAGAAAAATCAAAACGTGCGGGCTTACTGGCTAAATGCGATTTGATGACCTCCATGGTGTTTGAATTTACCGACACGCAAGGCGTGATGGGTATGCATTATGCTCGCCATGACGGAGAAGCAGAAGAAGTCGCCGTTGCACTAAACGAACAGTACATGCCACGCTTTGCTGGCGATGCTCTGCCAACCAATGGCGTTTCCGCCGCTGTGGCAATCGCAGACAAGCTAGACACCATAGTCGGCATCTTCGGTATTGGCCAAGCGCCAAAAGGCTCGGATCCCTTTGCTCTGCGTCGCGCATCACTGGGTGTACTGCGCATCATCGTTGAATACGGCTATAACTTGGACTTAGTTGACCTCGTAGCAAAAGCGAAATCGCTGTTTGGTGATCGCCTTACCCACGACAACGTTGAGCACGATGTAATTGAGTTTATGCTTGGCCGTTTCCGTGCTTGGTATCAAGATGAAGGTTTTAGCGTCGACATCATCCAAGCGGTACTTGCTCGTCGTCCAACCAAACCCGCTGATTTTGACAAACGTGTTAAAGCGGTTTCCCACTTCCGTGAACTGGAAGCGGCTGAAGCCCTAGCGGCGGCAAACAAGCGTGTCGGTAACATTTTAGCGAAATTTGACGGTGAACTGGCTGCAGAAATCAACCTAACACTTCTTCAAGAAGCGGCCGAAAAAGCCTTAGCGGAAGAAGTGGAAGTGATGACCGAAGCACTAGAACCTGCTTTCGCTACCGGTGATTACCAACAAGCACTGAGCAAGCTGGCAGCACTACGTGAACCTGTTGATGCTTTCTTTGATAATGTCATGGTGATGGCAGACGATGAAGCATTAAAACAAAACCGTTTAACGCTGCTCAACAACTTGCGTAATCTGTTCCTACAAATTGCTGATATTTCACTGCTGCAAAAGTAGTCGCTGATATTTCGGCACACAAATTAATCTATCAAAGCCCAGCGGCCATCCGCTGGGCTTTTTGTTTTATCTGACCGCAGTGTGTTATTTGGCGAAAAATAGTGCTTTGACTCGCAAAAACATTGGGGTATGTTCAAGGATTACTCGATGGGCATGGCATCGTTTCATGCCCCTTTATGCAAGCAAATACAAGAATGAATTAGGCAGTCAGCAATGCAGTTTTCGAAATTTGGTGAAAAATTTAATCAGTATTCCGGTATTACTCAGTTAATGGACGATCTCAATGATGGCCTGCGCACTCCCGGAGCCATTATGCTCGGCGGTGGTAACCCAGCCGCCATTCCCGCCATGATTGACTACTTTCATCAAACCAGTGCTGACATGCTTAGCAGTGGTGAACTGATCGCTGCCCTCGCCAACTATGATGGCCCACAAGGTAAAGATCTGTTCGTTAAATCTCTCGCAAAACTGCTCAAAGAAACCTATGGCTGGGAAATCAGTGAAAAGAACATTAGCTTAACCAATGGCAGCCAGAGTGGATTTTTCTATCTATTTAATCTGTTTGCTGGCCAGCAAGCTGATGGTTCACATAAGAAAATTTTACTGCCATTAGCGCCTGAATATATTGGTTATGGTGATGCCGGGATAGATGAAGATATTTTTGTCTCCTATCGCCCAGAAATAGAACTACTCGACAATGGCTTATTCAAATACCACGTGGATTTTGAAACCTTGAGCGTGGATTCGTCGGTAGCCGCCATTTGTGCTTCCCGTCCAACCAATCCGACGGGAAATGTGCTCACAGAACAAGAGATCCACAAGCTCGATAAGCTGGCTAGAGAGAACAATATCCCACTGATTATCGACAATGCATACGGCGTTCCATTTCCCAACATCATTTTTGAAGAGATTGAACCCTTTTGGAATGACAACACCATTTTATGCATGAGCCTTTCGAAACTGGGTTTACCCGGTGTGCGCTGCGGTATCGTCATTGCCAACGAAACCATTACCCAAGCATTAACCAACATGAATGGCATCATTAGCTTAGCGCCAGGCAGCATCGGCCCAGCCATTGCTCATCACATGATTGAAAAAGGCGATCTATTAAGGCTCAGTCGCGATGTGATCAAGCCCTTCTACCAGCAGAAATCACAAAGAGCAGTCGAGTTACTCAAGCAAGCCATTAGCGACCCGCGCTTTCGTATCCATAAACCAGAAGGGGCGATCTTTTTATGGCTCTGGTTTGATGAGCTCCCTATAACCACCATGGAACTTTACCAACGTCTAAAAGCCAGAGGAGTATTGATTGTACCGGGTGAGTATTTCTTTATTGGTCAACAAGACGATTGGCAACACGCGCATCAGTGTCTGCGCATGAACTACGTGCAAGATGATGAAGCCATGCAAAAGGGCATTCAAATTATTGCTCAAGAAGTGGCATTAGCTTATCAACAGTAATCCATCCTTTCTGCCATGAAAAAGAGCGCCAAAAGGCGCTCTTTCACTACTTTAATGTGGCCAGTAACTTAATTGTTCTCAATTAAGTTTTTACCATTAATCGCAATTTTACGTGGTTGCATCGCTTCAGGTGTTTCACGTTCAAGATCCACGTGTAGCAAGCCATTTTCCATTGTGGCTCCGAGCACTTTGACATAGTCGGCCAATTGGAATTTACGTTCAAAATCGCGCTCAGCAATACCTTGGTAGACGTAGTTTTTATTCTCTTCGGGTTTACGTTCACCACGCACAATCAGCGTATTTTCTTGTTGAGTAATCTCAATCTGCTCTTCAGAAAAACCAGCTACCGCCATCGTGATGCGATATTTATTGTCGTCTTGCTGTTCAATATTGTACGGAGGGTAACCCGCAGAGCTATTCTTCGCTGAACTGGATTCCATCATGTTTAATAGACGGTCAAAACCAATTGCGTTGCGGTATAAAGGAGTGAAATCTACTGTTCTCATCATACTATCCTCATCATAAGCAATAGCCTTAGCGCATAGACGCTAAGCCGTTAGCAGCCATTCTTTCAACATGGAGCTAACAACACATTTAATGATCACAACACAAGGCTCCTCTTAAGAGAGCAAACCTGTGTCGCCATTCCAGAGGTCCTTACGGCATCCTCTTCATTGATAGATATAGGGGCACTAAAATTCTTTTCAAGGATTTTTTGAAAAATTTTTTAGTCCTCGCTAAAGCGAACAGAAACTAGAAAGAGGACATCGAATCAAACTGATACTCCGTAGAGTTACAAAGCCTTCATTAGCAGGATATAGAGTCAATACAGAGA
>NZ_NDIO01000006.1:0-4104 GCF_002241085.1 Vibrio sp. V03_P4A6T147 | reverse complement strand
GTGTAGTTGGCTGTTTTAGGATAAATAAGCAACGCCATGATCGTGATGATCCATTGATAATTTTTTTGAAATAAGTCTAAGTATTCCATGACGAATCAGAAAAAGGAGATTTGGTTCAAAATAACCGAAATTCAGTCAATTACAACCTCTAATCTGGCTGAGGTTGATAATTGGAATTGGGTTGAGAAAAAAGTAACCAATTTGCTTTAGTCGGTCGAATAAAAACTAGAAAGGGTCATCGGGTTCTAGGCTAGACAATAGCGTCGATGCTTCTATTTCTGGTGTTTTCATCATCATCGATAACCGCTGTAAAGTGGAGAGAATGAGAGTTTGTTCCCATGCGTTTAATGCCTGAAATTGTTCAATAAAGCTATCTTTTAGCAGTGTGGGTGCTTTGAGTAATAATTCATCTCCTGTTGGGGTCAACAATGCATGAACTTTACGTTTATCTTGTTGATCTCGCTCTCGAATGATCAGTGCGCGCTTTTCTAAGCGATCCAAAATGCTGGTCGCTGTAGCTTGGCTCATATTAGTATGATCGGAGAGTTGCTTTATGGTCATATCGGCCGAGTTTTGGATCGCACGCATTAACAATAGTTGGGGGCTAGTGAGGCCAAAATCTTTGTTTATTTTTTTGGAATGGAGATCTGTCGCACGAATAATTTGGCGTATAGCGACCAGTACTTCTTCATGAATATCCAATACTTTCCTCCTTGAAAATAAGCAGAGCCACCCTTTTGATATGGGTGGCTCCATATTCTTACTTAGCGGCTTCTTTGGCGGTTTTTATCCACGAATCGAATTCAGATTGGTGAGCTTTTATCCAACCATTGGCATGAGCTTCAATATCTTTGGCAGAGTTTTTACCTTTACTCATGATCATGTTTTGCGCACTGATATCATTAATATTCAACTTCATGATTTCAAAAAGTTTTGCTGCGGCTGGGTTTTCTAGAGCGAATTTTTTATTGGCGACAATCAGCATGCTGTTCATCTCAAAGCCGAAGTTCTTTCCGTTGGGTAGGGTTGTATCGATATTTTTGCGCTCACCAGGTAGGGCAGAGAAAGGGACTTCAAGCCAAGTGACATCTTTACCAGGGACCAACACCCCACTCACCCAATAAGGTGTCCAAGTGTAATAAAGGATAGGGTCGCCTTTTTTGTAGCGTGAAATTGTATCGGCAATGATAGCGGCATAGTTACCTTGGTTGTGAGTAACGGTCGGTCGTAAACCGTAGGCGGTTAAGTGCTCCTCAATCACCATCTCACAACCCCAGCCGGGTGTGCAGCCAGTTAAGTCTGCTTTACCATCGCCATTTGCATCAAACAGCTTGGCGATTTTAGGGTCTTTTAACTGAGCAATATTGGTAATACCGTATTTATCTGCCGTTTTTTTATCAATCAAGTAGCCTTGCGCTGCTCCTGATATATATTGACCTTTTCGATAGAACTTGGCGTCGCCGCCCGCCATCGAGTATTTGTCGGCGTGTAAAGGAAACCACCCAACGGCGAGATAGGTTGCATCGCCTTCGGCAATCGAAGTATAAGCCACGTTGTAGTCGACTTCTTTGGTCGGTTTGACATCGTACCCCAGCGCTTCCATCGCTTTGTTCACGATGAGAGTTTGAAATGTTTCTTCAGCCACTGTCGATTGTACGGGTTGTGCACTAATACCTTTGCCAGGAAGTTTATCAGCCCAAGCGCTGATGGGTAATGCCGCCGATGCGATTAAACTGGTTGAGATTAACGTCTTCCATGCGTAATTCATTTCTGTTCTCCTAGATTGTTGGCACTCTGATGAGTCAGTTTTTGCTTCAGTAAATAAAAGGGTGAGATAGGGCCGGTTTGATACCAGCGTACTTTTTGATCGCGATTTTCTGTACCGATATGCTGAGTTAGGCGATCAAGTAAGATGGCGAGAATGACAATGCCAAGTCCCCCCACGGCAGCGAGTCCCATATCAAGTCGGCCAATACCACGCAAAACCATTTGCCCTAAGCCACCGACAGCAATCATGGAGGCAATTACAACCATCGACAGCGATAGCATCAGTGTTTGGTTGACACCGGCCATAATGGTCGGCATGGCTAGTGGTAACTGAATACGGTAGAGCATCTGTTTTGGGCTTGCGCCGAATGCATGGCCTGCTTCGATAAGCTCTTCGGGAACTTGTTGAATACCTAAGATGGTTAAACGAACAATCGGTGGCAGGGCGAAAATAATGGTTACCACCACGCCAGGTACGTTGCCAATTCCGAACAGCATCACGATCGGGACTAAATACACGAATGCGGGCGTGGTTTGCATCGCATCCAAAACTGGGCGGATGAATTTTGCAGCCGTTTGATTTCTGGCCAGCCAAATCCCAAGTGGCAAGCCAATCAATAGGCAAAAGAATACCGAGGTCATGACCAAGGCGAGGGTGACCATTGCTTGTGACCACGCTCCGATTAATCCAATCGTAATCAGTGAGGCTAATGAAGCGATACCCATTTTAGGTCCAGCAAGTTGCCATGTGATCAAAAATAAAATCAACAACATCACAGGCGCTGGCGTTGAAACTAACGTGGTTTCAAATGAACTTAAAATAAAATCAACAGGTACTCTGACAGCTTGAAATAATGGCCTTCCGTGTTCCACTAACCAACCCAGCCCGGTTTCAACCCAGTGATCAAAGGGGATAATTGCATCTTGAAATGGGTGCAGCCAATCGAAAGGCGCGGGAGCGTCGGTTGCGCCATTTAACCAATCACCTGCTGTAGTTGGAGACGCAGTAGTCGCTGACCAAGGATCGCTGCTGACCGGTGTTTGCGTGGTAGACGCCCATGGGTCAAGCGCCTCTGTAGATTGAATGTTGGTTTCCGTTGTCATAATTATTCCCTATCCAAAGTCTGCAATAAGCGTGATTTGGTGATCACGCCGTAATAATTTCCCTGCTGATCGACAACAGGCACGGCGTAGGGGACTTCAGCCACTTGGCTGATTAATTCACTAACAGACAGCTCCGGATCAACCGTCACAATGTCAGGCAGTAGTGCCGCGCTAAGCGATGTTTGTTGCTTGAGAGCTTGTTTCAGAGAGTCGAGCGACACAATGCCAGAGTATTTATTCGTACGGTCAACTACAATTCCGTAGTCTCGGTCATGATCCATCAGTAACTGCATTGCTGCAGCCGGGCCATCATTGTCGTGTTTTTTAAAAACGGCCGCGGGTTTTTTACGGGCAATGTCTTTAGCTGAAAAAACACTGGCAACATTAACGCCACGAAAGAATGAACTGACGTAATCGTTAGCAGGATGATGCAATATTTCATCGGGCGTGCCCGTTTGTACGACGATGCCATCTTGCATGATGGCGATACGGTCACCAATTCTCATTGCTTCATCAAGGTCATGAGAAATAAAAACGATGGTTCGCTTATCATCATTTTGCAGGCGGATTAGTTCATCTTGCATTTCGGTGCGGATTAACGGGTCGAGTGCGGAAAATGCTTCGTCCATTAACAAAATGTCAGGGTCGTTGGCGAGTGCACGAGCCAAACCAACGCGTTGTTTCATCCCACCCGATAACTCATCAGGGAATGACTCACAGTAGGCGTCTAAGCCAACCCGAGCGAGCGCTTCTTTTGCACTTTTATTACGTTCATGAGCCACCACTCCTGATAGTTCTAATCCAAAGGCAGCGTTTTCAAGAACGGTCATATGTGGCATGAGTGCGAAGTTCTGAAATACCATTGAGATATTTTTACGTCTTACATCGCGCAGCTCTTGCTCTGAAATATGAGCAATATCCTTACCCTTCAGTAAAACACTTCCTTGGGTTGGCTCAATCAGGCGGTTCAACAATCGAACTAAAGTAGACTTGCCCGAACCGGACAAACCCATAATGACAAAAATCTCCCCCTCATTGATTGAAAGAGACACATCCTTGACCCCAACAGTGAGCCCGGTTTGCTCGAAAATTTGGTCCTTATCCAACCCTTTTTCTAACAGCGGGAAAGCTTGTTGTGGAGTCTCTCCAAATACCTTGTAGAGGTTCTTAACTTCTAACACGGGTGACATGATTTACATCCTTTGTTCTTCATGGCTATTTAATGTTTAGCCG
>NZ_NDIO01000016.1:0-4104 GCF_002241085.1 Vibrio sp. V03_P4A6T147 | reverse complement strand
TCTATATTCTGCTAAACACACCCACTTAATTAAGTATGTCAGTAAAGGAGGCTGGCAATATGATAGATAAAAGAACCGTTCATTTGATTAGCTTCCCTAACTCTGACCTTGCTTGTATCGCTGCTCAACTGTTGTATATCAATGCTGGAAGTTTCTATGAGATTACTTTTGAAGCGATTGACGGCATCGACTTACCCGAGCAAAGCCATTTGGAAAAGTTGGGTTACTTTGGCTACACCTTCATCGAGCCGACACAGAGGTTAGAGCCCGCTTACGATTATGTGATCGATATTAACTATGCGATGTACCAACACGATAGACGCCGAGAGGCATATCAAAAACAGGTTTATTGGGAAATCGATTGTAATCAAAATGCAACAAAAGTCCTGCAACATGCTGTCAGCTATTTTACTTCTCGCTTTAACATCATCCTTTAAAAGTCAGCGGTAACTTTTATTCAGCGGTAACTTTTATATTGACAGCGATTTCTTTTTATATGATATATATGTACATCCGCATATGCAGAGATTAATGAAATGCTACCTCATCAGTTTTTTAAATTGCTGTCCGATGAAACGCGAGTGCGCTGTTTGCTCATGATTACACGCGAGCAACGAGTGTGTGTCGGCGAGTTGACGCAAGCGTTAAATGAAAGCCAACCGAAAATTTCTCGCCATTTGGCTCTACTTCGTTCCAGTGGTGTGGTGGTTGATACAAGGCAAGGGCAATGGGTGTTTTATCGGCTCTCGGACCAACTGCCCGGATGGATGAGAAAACAAATTCAAGGGCTGGTGGAGTCCAACTGCCTGAAACAAGAATACCAACAGGATATGCAAAGGCTGGCAGAGATGAAATCTCGCCCAGAATGCTGTGTTTAGAAGGGATAAAAGGAAATAAAAATGTCTATTAAAGTCGGAATTAACGGGTTTGGTCGTATTGGTCGTTTAGCATTAAGAGCCTCATTTGATTGGCCTGAGATCGAATTTATCCAGATTAACGATGTTGCGGGTGACGCGGCGACCTTGGCTCATTTGCTCGAATTTGATTCAATACAAGGCCGTTGGCATCATGAAGTGACAAGCGACGGTAATGCGATCATTGCCAACGGTCAGATTATTCGTACCTCACAACAAAAAGCGATCAGTGATGTCGATTGGTCTGGTTGTGATGTGGTCATCGAAGCAACAGGCAAACACCGCAAATCTGAGTTTTTGAATCAGTATTTAGCGCAAGGTGTTAAACGCGTGGTTGTTTCCGCGCCAGTCAAAGAAGATGGGATTGCTAACATTGTGGTTGGTGTGAACGATCACATTTTTGATCCAGAGAAACACCAGATTGTGACCGCTGCGTCTTGTACCACCAACTGCATTGCGCCTATCGTCAAAGTGATTCACGAGCAACTTGGTATTGAACACTCATCGTTTACGACCATTCATGATTTAACCAACACGCAAACCATTTTGGATGCACCGCATAAAGATCTACGCCGCGCTCGTGCGTGTGGTATGAGCCTTATCCCGACCACAACCGGTTCTGCGACAGCGATTGTGGAAATCTTCCCCGATCTGAAAGACAAAATTAACGGTCACGCGGTGCGTGTGCCGCTAGCCAATGCCTCGTTAACCGACATTATTTTTGATGTGAAACGCGATACCAGCGCGGAAGAAGTCAACGCGCTACTGAAAGCGGCTTCAGAAAATGAGCTCAAAGGCATTCTCGGTTTTGAAGCGCGCCCACTGGTGTCGATTGATTACAAAGGCGATCAACGCTCAACGATTGTCGACGCACTCTCGACCATGGTGGTGGGCAAGCGCATGGTGAAAATTTACGCTTGGTATGATAACGAAATGGGTTACGCAACGCGTACCGCAGAATTAGTACGCAAAGTCGGTTTGGCATAAAGGAGCAAAGAAATGACACATCCTACATGGGAACTGTCCGTTGCAGAAAACAGTGCTGGTTTGGTATTGACGCCTTGCCCGGGGACAAAAGATCTTCCTTTGGTTGAGAGTATTGAACAACTGAGATCTCAAGGTGTTACCGTTGTGGTGACGGCTCTAAGTCACGAAGAGATGCAAGAGAAAGGCGTTGGCGACTTGCCTAAAGTGGTTGAACAAGCGGGGCTGCAATGGTTTCACGCCCCAATTGAAGATGATTGCGCGCCCGACCATCAGTTTCAAACGCATTGGCAAAGTATCTCCCCATCACTTCATCAGGCGCTTGCCAAGGGAGATAAGATTGCCATGCATTGCATGGGTGGATCGGGTCGTACTGGTTTACTTGCTGCTCATTTATTGCTGGAGAAAGGCTGGGAACTGCAAAACATTATTACTCAAGTTCAATCATTAAGACCGGGTGCGTTTACCAAAGATGTACAAGTTGAGTACATCAAACAATTTGTTAATCAATAACAGTCCCAAAGAGCTGCCTTAGGCGGCTCTTTTGCAAAGAGAGTGATTATGTTGCCTCAACTCAACCAAAACGTTCGCCAGTACATGTTGGTGACTTTTAATTATTGGAATTTTACCGTCACTGACGGCGCGCTGCGCATGTTGGTGGTGTTGTATTTTTATGATTTGGGTTATTCGACCTTAGCGATTGCGTCTTTGTTTCTCTTTTATGAATTTTTTGGCGTGGTCACTAACCTGATTGGCGGTTGGCTTGGTGCGCGTTTAGGGCTGAATCGCACCATGAATATTGGCCTTGGCATGCAAATATTCGCGCTCTTGATGCTTGCTGTACCTGCTGCATGGTTAACCATTCCTTGGGTGATGGCGGCGCAGGCGTTATCGGGCATCGCCAAAGATCTCAATAAAATGAGTGCAAAAAGTGCGATCAAAACATTAGTCCCTGAAAATGCACAAGGGGCACTCTACAAGTGGATAGCCATTCTTACGGGTTCAAAAAACGCTCTAAAAGGGGCCGGCTTTTTTCTCGGTGGCGTCTTGCTCTCTTGGATCGGCTTTCAATATGCGGTAGCGGCTATGGCGGCGGTATTGTTATTGGTTTTTATCGGCAGTTTGCTCAGCTTGCAAGCCGATATTGGCAAAGCCAAAAACAAACCGAAATTTTCAGAGATTTTTTCCAAATCACGCAGCGTGAACATCTTATCAGCGGCTCGCCTGTTTTTGTTCGGCGCGCGAGACGTTTGGTTTGTGATTGCTTTACCCATTTATCTGGGCAGTGTTTTTGGTTGGGATCATAGCGCCGTGGGCGGCTTTTTAGCACTGTGGGTGATTGGCTACGGAGTGATCCAAGGGTTTGCCCCTAAAATAACGGGCAGTACTTCAGGTCAAGTGCCAGATGGGCGCTCTGCGCTCGGTTGGGCGGCGCTATTGGCGCTGATCACAGGTTTAATCGCCTACAGCATTCAAGCGCAGTGGCATCCGGAAGTCGTGATCATCGCGGGATTACTGCTTTTCGGCGCTGTCTTTGCAATTAACTCATCGCTGCATTCCTATTTAATCGTGAGCTATGCCAAGGGTGATGGCGTCTCGCTTGATGTTGGCTTTTACTACATGGCAAACGCGATGGGGCGTTTAATCGGTACCGTGCTTTCCGGGTGGGTTTTCCAACTTTGGGGATTAGCGGCGTGTTTGTGGGTTTCGTTTGGTTTTCTGCTGCTGACCACTCTCATTTCATTGGGGCTCCCGAAAAGCAAAGCTGTGTTGACGAGCGAACCGTAGCTTCACTGGTTGATGACTATTCCAGAGGATGGAGATTGTGATAGAGTCCGTGCTTTATTGAATGAATTGAGTTAGTCACATGAGAGCTTTTGTTGTAAGGGCCCGCGCCGCTTCTACGGATAAACAGACTTTTTTAGCCTCTGTTGGGCAAGAAGCCCACACAGAAATTTTGGCCCACGTACTCATGAACGCTATTTTTACCGCGCAGTCGCATCGTGATGACGTGGTGGTCTACTTAGTGCTGGAAAGTACGCAAGATTTCTCGCGGACTTTATGTTTTGAGTCGAGCCAGTTGCATAATATCGGTGGTTTTCACGAGCAAGCCTTGCTGACCAAAATAGGCCATGCTTTAGACGTTTCCGTGGGTATGGGCAAAGAGCAAACCCGAGAGGTCGAGCAAGGACTCACGGTTGAAACC
>NZ_NDIO01000028.1:0-4107 GCF_002241085.1 Vibrio sp. V03_P4A6T147 | reverse complement strand
TTCATCCCCATAAGCACAATAAGCCCTATGATTGGGGTGAACGAACTTAGCTAACACAGCGGCCGTTTCAATAGAGAAAGGAACATCAACATTAGGATTATTTAATACTTAAAAGGAACCGTTATGGCTATTGATTCACTCGTCGCCGTTGGCATATTTGTATTCGTCGTTATTTCATTTATCTTTTCTGCAGTGAAAACCGTTTCACAAGGGAGCAATTGGACAGTAGAGCGTTTTGGACGTTACACACACACCCTACGCCCCGGTTTAAATATCATTATTCCGTTCATTGATCGCGTCGGACAAAAAATCAATATGATGGAACAGGTGCTTGATATCCCAGCACAAGAAGTGATATCCAAAGATAACGCCAATGTTGTTATCGACGCGGTTTGCTTCGTGCAAGTGATTGATGCTGCGAAAGCCGCCTATGAAGTTAGCGAACTACAACACGCCATTCGCAACTTAACTCTAACCAATATGCGTACCGTACTGGGCTCGATGGAACTGGATGAAATGCTCAGCCAGCGTGACATGATCAACACTAAATTGTTATCGATAGTCGATCAGGCGACTAACCCTTGGGGTGTAAAAGTCACTCGCATCGAAATTAAAGATGTACAACCACCAGCGGATTTAACCGCGGCGATGAACGCGCAAATGAAAGCGGAGAGAAATAAACGTGCTGAAGTGTTAGAAGCCGAAGGCGTACGTCAAGCACAAATTTTACGCGCCGAAGGCCAAAAGCAGTCTGAAATACTTAAAGCTGAAGGTGAAAAGCAGGCGGCTATTCTTCAAGCAGAAGCACGTGAACGCGCTGCCGAAGCGGAAGCTAAAGCGACAGAGATGGTTTCGAATGCGATTGCGCAAGGTGACATGCAAGCGGTTAACTACTTTATCGCTCAAGGATATACCGAAGCACTTAAAGCCATTGGTCAAGCAGAGAACAGCAAAATCATCATGCTGCCATTAGAAGCAACTGGGTTGATGGGTTCGGTTGCTGGCATTGCTGAAATGTTCAACCTGAAATCCTCACAAGATAAGTAGGCCTAACGTGATAGAGCTAATACAACAAATGAATTATTGGCACTGGCTCGCATTAGGCTTAGTGCTTGTTGCATTGGAACTGCTTGGAACTGCTGGGTATTTTCTTTGGTTAGGTATTTCCGCACTCATCGTTGGCCTTATCTTTGCGATGCTCCCCATCAGTTGGCAACTTCAGTGGATGGCTTTTGCAAGTTTATCACTCGTCACGACTTGGTTATGGTGGCGTAAACAATTTAAATCAGACCACGATGGTGACGAGACTCGTGATCTGAACCAGAAACAGAAACAGCTGATCGGACAAATAGCCCGTATTAAAGAGAGCGTTCAAGAAGGGGCAACTTTTCGATTACAGCTCGGCGATACGACGTGGACAGCAAAATGCCAGCAAAACCTAGAAGCCGATGTTGTGGTTAAAGTCGTAGGTGTCGAAGGAATTGTGTTGATTGTTGAGCCTAGAGAGAGCCAGCCTCATTAAGTAAACATCAGTAAGAAAGTACATAAAAACCAAAAGTGATGAATTGCTTTTGGTTTTTTCATTTATGGGCAGCCCAATTGTAGTGTGTGCCTCCACAGCTCATTAGCTAATGAGCTCATTTTCACACTGACTTGTTCAAGTCGTTATGGCAACACTGCCCCTTCAAATTATCTATGATTGGGCATTCACTACCACCGTCGCCTGGACATTCGGTAATCCACTCTTCTAGTTGCAACTTAATCAATGAAAGCTCTGCCAGCTTCTGTGATACTTGTTTCAACTTCTCTTGCGCTTTCTCTTTGACTGCAAAACTGGTCCGGGACGGATCGTTGGCAAGGGCGAGTAAGGATTTACATTCCTCTAAACTAAAACCAACGCGCTTGCATCGCGCAATAAGTAAAAGATCATCAATATGCGCTTGTTGATAATGACGGTAACCATTTTCTGAACGAAGGGGCGGCGATATCAGCCCCTTCTCTTCATAAAGACGAATGGACTTAGCGGTAAGTGCTGTTAACTGAGAAACTTGGCTAATATTCATAGGCTAACCATTGAGAAATACAAAGACAAAAACACAAAAGGCATGGGAGTGAACCATGCCTTGTTAGTGCTAAAAATACAATGAAATGCCATTTACGCAAGAAAAATAGCCTTTACTCTTGGCTAATCAGCCACGCTAGAATCGCCGCTTTATCGGCTTTGTCAGTTTTCTGGTACCAATCGGCCATCATGGTCACTAGCTTATTTTCGCTCACCAGCGGCTGATTAACAGCGGCACGGTTTGCAAAGGCCCAATTGGCAAATTCTTGTTGCTCCGCGCTAGTTGCTTCGCCATAGAGATACTGCACCATTGTGAAACTAGTTGGCACGGCAGTCGTTACCGGCTCTGCACTGATTACTGTCTCACTAGCTTGAGCAGGCATTGGAGCTGCTTGACCACGTTTTTGATTAAATCCGACCTGATTCAGTGCACTGATTGAGGCGACTTTCGCTTGCGAATTATATTGATAGAGCTCTTTTTCATAATCTCGGATCAGTGAAAAACCTTGTGTGACTAAAACGTCTTGTTGAAACTCCACTGACTGCTTAGCTGCATTAGTCAAGACAACCGCAGGGTTCTTATCAAATGCTTTGGCAGTGGTTTCATCTTTGACCATCGATGCCGGTTTAAGCAGCACCTTACTATTGCTTTGATTAAAACTCACCACGATCGCCGGTGATTTATATTTATTTTGATTACCACCAAAGTGAATTACTTTGTCAAAACGTACCAAAAGCTGGTTTGCGCCATCAGGTAGAGTAATTTCATTGGTATGGCCAAACGATATTTCAGGTTCAACGCCATTCACGGCTAGAATCTGGAGGTTTCGATCTATATTCACCACCACATCAGCGTAGGAGCTAGCAGAAATAACCATTCCTAATAACGCGCTAATCATAAGTTTGTTCATTATTACCTCCAGTTAAAAGGCGAGCTATCGCTCGCCTCGATTTACACTTTTAATCTATATGATTAGAAGTAGTATTCTACACCCATCAAGAAACGAGTTTGGTCATTGGCATTAGCATTGCCTTTGCCATCACCGTCAGCAGGGGTCATCATATCGTAATTACGCACGTCAAAGTAGAGTACTGCAGATGGGTCAAGTACATACAATGCGCGTGCTGTAATTGCACGACTACTACTTTCTGCTTGTGTTTCACCGCCAAATTTCGCTTTAGTCGTAGCAGAATAACCTGCTTTAAATAACCACTCAGATGTTGCCCAGTAAGCTAGTGTTGCAGAGTAAGCATCCTGTTTTTTCTCAACATTATTTACTTCGTTAGTCATATGTTTCCAAGCAGCTGTCAAGCTCAACTTGTCAGTAATAGATACGTTACCACCAACTAAGTAATAAGCAGCTTGGGCTTCGTCTGTCTTAGCAGCCGTTGCATCAACCCATTTTTTCTCACCGTTAGAACTGTCAAATTCATAGTAGCCATCTTTAGCTGCAGTTACAGTTTTCTCTTTCGAACCAAGATAAGCACCACCGTGGATACCAAAACGTTCTGCGTTATAAGCTAACGCAAAGCTCACTACTGCGTTATCAGTAGAGCTTTCCATTTTGCTGGCAGATAGAGAGTATTTGAAACCACTGTAGTCTACAGAGTCGAAACGGATCACGTGGTCTGCACGGTCTTGGTAACCTGCACCAATTGCATTGTGCCAGTCAAATACATTACCTAAACCTGGGTTTGAGTGTGGCCAGTCTACATAATCGTAGATAGAAACAAGTTGACGCCCGACTTTGACTGTACCTACATCATCAAATGCTAAACCAAGATAGGTATCACGACCACCAAATTGACCACCAGTATCACCATTAAATGCGTTAGATGTTTCAATTTGCCACACAAAATCAGGGCCAAAATTATTGAATGATTGAGTGCCACGAAGCCCGACACGTGATTCAATTTCCACACCAACAGTATCATCTTTCGCGCTATCACCTTTACTTTCAAAGTAAAGGTTACCAGCAGCTTGACCGTACAACTGGACATTGTCCGTTAGTTGAGCAGCTTGAACACCAACTGCAGCCATAGCA
>NZ_NDIO01000144.1:0-4166 GCF_002241085.1 Vibrio sp. V03_P4A6T147 | reverse complement strand
GTGCTTGGCCAATCACTTGCCCACCATACACTTGTGGCAGACCTAAGTTCTCGCTCTCACCTCGGTATAAACCTTCTTCTAGCTTTTCCAGTTGCAGCAAATCCAATAGTTCATTTAATGGTTGACTCATAGACCCTCACCGAGATTCTTAATGTAATTATTATCATTGTTGACTAAGTCAATATCTTGTTAATACCAAATGGACGACCATGACAGCAGATAAAACCGAACCTATAATCATCACCTATCTAACACCATAACTGAGGTTTTATCCTTATGAAAAAGGCACTGTTGCTGATTATGTCGTCTGTTTTGGGTCTAATGCTTGTGGGTTGCCAGTCAGCGCAAAAACCAACCTCTTCCGAGAGCAATATTCAATCTATCATGGGTACGGTTTCGTACCGTGAGCGTATTGCACTGCCGGATAAGGCGCTTGTCACTATCACTTTGCAAGATGTTTCATTGGCTGATGCACCCGCTAAAGTGATCGCAAAACACCGCTTTGAAACTAACGGGATGCAAGTGCCGCTTGAGTTTGACTTGGCATTCGACAACCGAAAAATTGATGCTCGCCACCGTTACAGCGTCAGTGCTCGCATCGAAGTAGATGGAAAACTGCGCTTCATTACGGATACCCATTACGCCGTGATTACTGATGAGAATAACACTAAACGTGTTGATTTGCGTTTGGTTGGTGTTAAACAGTAAAACAAGAAATAGTAAAACAGCCCTTTCCCGTGCTAGATAAGCGGGAAAGGCGCTTGACCGAAAGGGGCTTAGGGGCGCCACTGGTATAATCGAAGTTTTATTCTGCCATGCTCGTTCACTTCGACGCCTTCGGCGATCAATTTTTGTCGTTGACGTAATAAATCCTCTCCTTTTAGCGAAATCTCTCCTTTGCTGTTGATCACACGAAACCAAGGTAATCGGCTGTTTTGAGGTAGGTTACCTAATGCTTTTCCAACATGACGTGCGTAGCCGGGGTATCCTGCTAAACGAGCAATTTCCCCATAGGTTGTCACTTTTCCTGCGGGAATTTGATGTATAACTGCAAAAATCTGCGCTAAAAATTGGTTCATGCTGACAATTCGTCCATACTAGCAGTGTCCTAGTTCGATAGTTACCAAGGAACGGTATAAGGAGAGGGCATGCTATTTTCTACCTTTCAATTTTTAATCACAACCTTGTTGGCTGTGGTTTGTGCAAGAGCCATAGGTTTAAGCGAAGGGGACATCCCCGTGCTGGCCATCGTGATCCCTGCGCTGTGGATTTTACCGCAAGGGGGCGTCGCGGGTGTGTTGTTATTGGCTGCAATGACCGCTTATGGTTTCACTTTATCTTATCAGCCAATCGCTCTTTCTGTCAGTGTTTGGGTGCTGCTGCCTTTGTTGACGGTGGCCTTTTCTAAACGCAGTAGCATGGGCGTTATCTTAGTGAGCACGTTGATCGTACTGACGTTGCAAGTCGGTATCATCGTTACTCAATCGGCTGGGAAATTAGGCGGTACAGGCTGGCTGACTGTTATTCAGACTCTTTCTGTTATCGTTGTTTGGTGGTCGGTTGCGCACTGGAAGCCATCTAATAAGCACCGTTGGTGGGCGTTAGGGTTACTGCTACCGCTATGGATGGCCGATTTCTCGTATGCGGTGTTAGTTGCGTTAAGCATTACTGGCATTATGGCGTCGATGGAAAGTTTAACCCAATCCAAACCAGTCGCGGTGAATTGGAATGGTTTGTTATGCTGGACACTTCCAACGGTAGGCTTTGCAAGCTTAGTCGTCTCGCCCACAAGTGATGTACCAAACCCCGTATTCGTGGTTTGGATCTGTTTACTGGCTACTGCTTGGATGACTGATTATCTACTCAAGAGCACCGAAGAGAATACCGAATGACCAGAACACAACTGAATGTAGATTAGAGCATGTTGTGGGTGAAGTTGTGACTTCATTCTTATGCATATATAGAGCATTAGTATATGATGCTCACCTCTCATTACAATAATATAAACGTCATGGTTCGTGCATTTCGGCTAATAGGTCTTTTATGGCTAGCAACGGCGGCACACAGCGTCATCAGTGCTCCCATAATCAACGCTAAAACATATCGAGTAGCGACAGAAGCGGACGATGTTGTCACGCGTATTTTGTTTGATGCCATTGCTTACCAATTTCGCCTTGAGATTGACTATGTTAATTACCCCAGCTTTGATGCGATCTTGACCGCTATCGAACAAGGGGAGAGCGATTTTGCAGCCAATGTGACTTACACCGAACAGCGTGCTCAACGATTTGATTTCTCAAGTCCTACCAATATTGAATATACCTATGCATTTAGCCACAGCAACGTACAGTTAACCGATCTGGCGAGGGTCGGGGTTCCCAAAGGAACGATTTATGGTGAGCTGATTGCCGCTTATTTTCCTCATATTATACAGATTGAGTATGATGGTGCTCGGCGTGCCAAAGAACTTTTAAGCACGGCTGAAGTCGATGTGGTCGTAGACGCGATTAATCAATTAAAGCCGATGTTGATGGCAGGGCTCGATGCGCAATTGCTTAATGACCAACTGCCTATTCAGCCGGTTGCTATTATTACGCCAAAAGGGCACAACACTTTATTACTCAACAAAATTCAAGAATATGTACACTCAGCGTCGGTACAAAAACTGCTTAGAGAATCAGTACAAAAATACCAATTTGATATCCGCAAGCAGGCGTTGCGTCAATCCGTCATCGATAGCGGCTTAAACGTGCAGCGACCGTTAAAAGTAAAATTGGAGAACATCAGCCAATTTGCTCAGTATCAGCACGATGGTAAAGTGAAAGGAATAAACGCGGACATTGTTTTTAAAGCATGTGACATTCTGTTACTCAAATGCGAACTGGCCAGCCAGCCAGACGAAACGTGGGAGAGTATGTATGCCGATTTGGTCAATAAACGCATTGATATCCTA
This sequence comes from Vibrio sp. V03_P4A6T147, assembly GCF_002241085.1. NCBI lineage: Bacteria > Pseudomonadati > Pseudomonadota > Gammaproteobacteria > Vibrionales > Vibrionaceae > Vibrio > Vibrio sp. V03_P4A6T147. The sequence goes on along the minus strand of NZ_NDIO01000144.1, from coordinate 1,213 downwards.
GTACCAGTTACCGTCTCTCAACAACGAAAATCCGACGTTTATTTCAGTGACACGTATTACCAGCCTGAAGCCGTCTTGATTAAGCGTGAAAATTACAAAGACAATGTTTACAGCAATGTGTCGGAATTAATTGTTGAGCGCATCGGCGTGATTAAAGAAGATTTCTTTGAAGAACTGTTAGGAAAAATGCTGCCCAATAAAGTGCTACATGTTTATAAAACTCAAAATGAATTGGTCAAAGCCTTGCTCGGTAAGGAGGTCGATTACATCGTTCTAAACCGTGCTAACTTTAACCAAATATTGCGCGAAGCGGATAACTTATTGCCGTTGGAGGAAGATCTATTTATCGGCAGTTTTTACTCGTCTGAGATTGCAATGGGCTTTCCCAAAAATAGCATGGGCGCTTCGCTGGCTCCTTTATTTACTCGTGCTATTAAGATGATTGATACGCAGAAAATCATCAACACCTATGATTATCAACCGAATTGGCGAGCAACGTTAGCGGCCGAGAAAACTTTTTCACGCCACACTCAATGGCTGTTTACGTTGGTATTTGGCTTCTTGTTAGTGGTCGCTTTCTATCTACACTCACAATCTGTTACCGATAATTTAACCAAGCTGCGTAATCGCCGAGCTTTATATCGCCGTTATTCGAGAGGCTTAAACAGCGATCTAACCTTGATTTATTTAGATGTGAATAACTTTAAGCCGATAAACGATAACTATGGTCATGAAGTGGGAGATGAAGTGTTGAAAGCACTTGCCAGCCGTATCGATTCTATTTGGCGTGGTCGTAGTTACCGAATCGGGGGTGATGAGTTTATCCTGATTGGGCAATATAGTGATGAGGAGCTTGAGCCTGTGTTAATGCAGTTAGAGTCCTTTACCTACAGCGATTCTGCTCGAAATTTAAACATAAAAGTCAATGTGGCGATTGGTGTGTCGAATTACAGAGATCATTTCATGAGCCTGGAAGAAGTATTGCACCAAACTGATATTGCCATGTACCAAAGTAAGCACCACGGTAGCGGCCAACGAGATAATACAAAGCCTCTTCTCAAGATAATCAGAAGTTCAAACAAGAGCTAAAATAGTCCACCTATTTTATTGAGTAGAAGAGAAAATAGAAGATTTGCTCAAATGGTGTTCACTTAAAACAAAAAGCTTCCATCCATTGGGATTTCGGCTTGCAATCATTACTATGATGCTTGAT
>NZ_NDIO01000383.1:0-4167 GCF_002241085.1 Vibrio sp. V03_P4A6T147 | reverse complement strand
TTGTAATGGATGAGAAATAGAATCAAAACACATCATAAATAATCACCAAGTAATCACTTGATGAAAAGATAAGGTGATAACCATGAACGAAGTACAAAGACATAACGAGATACTGTCTTTGCTAGACAATATGCGCACCATCAACGTCACGCATATTATTGAGAAATTTAACGTGTCACCAGCAACGGCCCGCCGCGATATTTCTAAGTTAGATGAGCTAGGTAAGCTGAAGAAAGTTCGCAATGGTGCTGAACGTTTAGAGATTAGAAAGCGAGCGTGGACGCCGTTAAATATCGACAGTACGGATCATTTCCATGAAAAATCACAGATTGCCATGGCTGCGGCTAAGCTCTGCAACCCAGGTGACAGTGTGGTAATTAACTGTGGTTCGACCGCCTTCTTGCTCGGTAAAGAGTTGTGTGGCCAAGATGTTCAAATCGTGACTAACTATTTCCCACTGGCCAGTTATCTTATCAATGAAGATCACGACGATGTGATCATCATTGGTGGGCAGTACAACAAAGCACAAAACATTTTCCTCAACCCCGCCCCTGATTCGTTAGGTGGTTATGCCGGACATTGGATGTTCACCAGTGGTAAAGGGCTGACGGAAAATGGCCTATACAAAACCGATATGCTCACCGCCGTTGCCGAGCAACAGATGCTAGAGCAAATCGGTAAGTTAGTGGTGGTAGTGGATAGTTCTAAAGTTGGGCAGCGTACGGGCATGCTATTTTGCCCCGCCAGCAAGGTTGATATTGTTATCACTGGCAAAGCCGCCGATCCGCAAGTTATCCAAGCGCTACAACAGCAGGGGACAGAAGTGATTCTGGTATAGAAAGCACTTCGTTCTACACATTCTAATAATAAACACAGGCTCAGTGTCTTCACCTTTGGTTAAGACGCTTGGCTCCCTACATCCAAAATTTGTCTAACTGATCGTGAAATAAAAGGTGTTGCTATGAGTAAAATTGATGAAATCACACGCGATTCATGGGTTCTCAGTACGTTTCCTGAGTGGGGAACTTGGCTGAATGAAGAGATAGAAAAGACCGAAGTGGAAGCTAACACCTTTGCTATGTGGTGGCTTGGTTGTACAGGCATTTGGCTAAAAAGTGCCGGTAATACCAATCTTTCGATCGATTTTTGGTGTGGGACGGGTAAGAAAACGCAAAAGAATGCCTTGATGAATCAACAGCATCAGATGATGCGTATGGGGGGCGTGCGTGAACTGCAACCCAACTTAAGAACGTCTCCTTTTGTGTTGGACCCATTTGGCATCAAAGAGATTGATGCGGTACTGGCGACGCATGATCACGCTGATCATATCGATATTAATGTCGCAGCAGCTGTGCTGCAAAACTGTGGTGAGCATGTGAAATTTATTGGGCCACAAGCTTGCGTTGACCTGTGGCAAGGCTGGGGAGTACCGAGTGAGCGCTGCATTGTGGCGAAAGTGGGTGATTGCATTGAAGTCGGCGATATCAGTATCCGAGTGCTGGACTCTTTTGATCGCACTGCGTTGATTACGCTGCCTAAAGGTGTTTCATCTTATGATAAGGGGATTCTTGATGGTATGGATGATCGCGCGGTCAACTACTTATTGGAAACCTCCGGTGGCTCAATCTACCATTCAGGTGATTCGCATTATTCGAACTACTATGCCAAGCATGGTAATGACTACAAGATTGATGTGGCGCTGCTCTCATACGGTGAAAACCCACGAGGCATCACAGATAAGCTGACTGCATCTGATATTTTGCGCGCAGGCGAGGCGTTAGATTGTGAAGTGGTGATCCCATTCCATCACGATATTTGGGCTAACTTCCAAAATGACCCGCGTGAAATTGAAGTATTGTGGCAAATGAAAAAAGATCGTCTGCAATACGGTTTTGCGCCATTCTTTTGGCAAGTGGGTGGAAAATACACCTACCCAACCGACAAAGGACGCATGCATTACCAGCATTTCAGAGGCTTTAAAGACATTTTTGTCGACGAACCAGAGCTGCCTTTCAAAGCATTCTTGTAATGTTCTGAAAGCAAAAATTAGAGAAGAGAAAGAGGCCAATTGGGCCTCTTTGTTTATTGGTAATCTCTTTGCTTATCGGTAGTGATGTACAGCACTTAATTTTATACTTCAGGTTGGTAGTGCAAAATTGTCATTGATATGGGCGACTGTAACAACTCCCCTTCTGCATGGCCGGGTTGTACGTTACGTAAATTGGTATCGCATATCACTTCCCAGTTTTGGTTACGATCTTTAGGTAGAGTAAAACGAGCGGGTGCATTGGTTTGGTTGATCAAATAGAGCATTTCAGCCCCATCCGATCCAATACCCATTTGCAACGCCACAGAACTTAAGCGGTTCCAATCATCATGTTCCATCAGTGTGCCATCCACGCGTCGCCAGAATACGCGGTTGGCATTACGTTCCTCACCGCTAAAAGCACGAATAAAGGGCACCATATAAAGGTGTCTTGCCGCCACCATTTGACTCAACCAATGTTTGAAGTAGCTTTTGCGTTCGGTCATGTTCCAGTCAAGCCAACTGATCTCATTGTCTTGGCAATAAGCGTTGTTATTACCTTGCTGAGTATGAGAAAGCACATCCGCGGTGAGAATATGAGGAATGCCAAAAGCAAAAAGTAAGCTCGCCATCATATTGCGTTTTTGCTTTTCGCGGGTTGCTTTTATCACCATGTTCTCGGTTTCGCCTTCGACGCCATAGTTGTCGGAGCGATTGTCACCGTGACCATCTCGGTTTTGTTCACCATTCGCTTCATTGTGCTTATGCTTGTATGACACCAAATCTTGCATGGTGAAGCCATCATGATAAGTGATGTAATTGACGGTCAGTTTGTAGGGCCAGTTGGCGGCACTGTACAAGTCGCGCGAGCCCATTAAGCGTGTGGCGAACTCTTTTAAATAGCCTTGATCGCCGCGCCAAAAGCTGCGTGTGATATCACGTAATTTGTCGTTACATTCATTCCAACCGAAAGGAAAATTGCCTACTTGGTAACCGTTTGGACCAATATCCCAAGGCTCTGCAATCAATTTGACTCGTTTTAATGTTGGATCTTGCGCCACCGCTTTAAAGAACGCAGCATCGGGGCTGAAATTATCGCCATTTCTTCCAAGCGTTGCGGCCAAATCAAAACGAAAACCATCGATTTGGTATTCGCTAACCCAGTAGCGCAGCGTGTCCATAACTAGGTTAAGGGCGGGTTGATAAGAGAGATCAATGGTGTTACCACAACCGGTAAAATTCGCGTAATGTTGGCCGTGTTTTAGATAATATTTAGGGTCGAGTGCTTTTAAATTGAAAATAGGCCCATCTTCGCCCCCCTCTGCTGAGTGGTTATAAACCACATCCAGTATCACTTCAATTCCGTGACGATGCAGTTCTCTGATAGCCGTTTTCAGTTCCGTTACCGCATCTTTTTGCGCATAACGTGGATCTGGCACCATAAACAGGTAGGGGTTATATCCCCAATAGTTGACTTTGCCCATATCCAATAGATGTGGCTCATGCATACAAGCCGCGATGGGCAGTAGCTGTAGTGTGTTGATGTTTTGCTTGCGATAAAACTCCAGCATCTCCTCACTGATTAAGCCTAAATAAGTACCTTGTTCTGCTTTAGGCACTCGTGGATTGAGTTTGGTCACCCCTTTGACATGGGTCTCAAATAAAATAGTCTTATCGCGAGGTATGTGTGGCTTTTTAGTTGATTGCCAATCGAATTGATCGTCGACCACGACACACTTAGGCAGCTCGAAACTCTTTTTTGAACTAAATGGTGTTTTATAGCCTAAGTTTTTATCTATCGCCTTCGCGTAGGGGTCGGAAATATAGTGCGGCTCGTCACCATTTAAAATGAGGTAACCGTATTTTTGCCCTGCTTTAATGTTTGGCACATGAGTGTACTTCACGCCCGCATATTCATTCTCTAACTCGTGGGTGGTGAAACTTCCCTGTTGATCAAACAGAGCGAGTAGAAGCTGTTTATTTGCTGGAGCATGAATAGCAAAATTGCAACCTGTGTTATCAAGGGTTGCACCGAGTGGGTAAGGGCTAGAAATAGTACATTTCATATGGGCATCTTTAATTGTTATTTTGCTGCACGTCATCGCTTTAAGTAAAAAGCTTTGTTGATATTAGGTCAAGAG
>NZ_NDIO01000216.1:0-4186 GCF_002241085.1 Vibrio sp. V03_P4A6T147 | reverse complement strand
CACCTAGCCAACCTAATAAAATTGGTACACGGCGAACACTTATGCAAGTTATGTCATTAATATTTATTATTGAGTGCGCAAAGTGAATTTTACATTAGAAGACAAGATGATGATTTTTAATGGAAATACGTTGAGATGATGGTTAAGAAAAACGCGCAGTGGTGATGCTGCGCGCTGACTTATTTTTTATGACGCCACATTTGGCTTAGAAGCCCAAACGTAAAGCAGCTCTAGAGCAATTGTCGCACCAGCCAAAGCCGTTAGCTCACTTTGATCGTACGGAGGAGAAACTTCAACAACATCCATTCCCACCAAATTAATACCGGCCAATGCACGAATGATTTTCAGCGCTTTATCGGAATTCAATCCACCACATACTGGCGTACCCGTTCCAGGAGCAAAAGCGGGATCTAAACAATCAATATCAAACGTTAGGTATACGGGTTTATCACCAATAGTTTGACGAATATTAGCGACGATCTCTTCCACTGACATATCATTCGCTTGCATCGCATTGATGACATTAAAGCCGTGGCCTTCCTGTTTGTATTCGGTACGAATACCCACTTGCACAGAATGCTTGGCTGAGATTAACCCTTCCTTCGGCGCATGATAGAACATAGTGCCGTGATCATAAGCGCTGCCATTGGCATAAGTGTCTGTATGAGCATCAAAGTGAATCAATGCCATTTCGCCATAATATTTGGCATAAGCGCGCAATATAGGCAGCGTGATAAAGTGGTCACCACCTAAAGCAAGCATGGTTTTGCCACTTTTTAGAATTTCGCTAGTCGCTGCTTCTAAGCGATAAGTGAAATCTTCAGCGTCACCACAATCAAACACCAAATCACCCGCGTCGATCACTTTGGTATCTTGGAACAAGTTAAAGTTCCAAGGAAACTTTTTACCTTCCCATGCAAGGTTCACTGAAGCGCGACGAATCGCATCTGGACCCATTCTCGCCCCCGGGCGACCTGATGTAGCCATATCCAAAGGTACGCCCAGTACCACGACATCGGCATCTGCACTTACTGGGTCTTTAACATAAGGACGACGTACAAACGTCATCGCATTGGAATACAGGGAATAATCAGTTTTAGTAAACAAATCATTCATTTAGAAATCCTCTAGATAGGTATAACCGCTCAAGCCTTGCTCAAGCTCTTGCAATACATTTTCTTGTTCTTCAATCGCCACACGCTGGCTAACTAATTCGCGGTAGTTTTTACGGATGGCATCCACATCAATATGAACATAGCGCATCATATCTTCAACCGTGTCTCCTTCGTTGATCGATACGATTTCAGTTTCGCCATTCTCAGCCATGTTCACCACCACGCTGTGTGTGTCGCCAAATAGGTTATGCATATCACCTAAGATCTCTTGATAGGCCCCTACAAGGAAGAATCCCATCAAATACGGTTCATCGGCATTCCATGCTGGCACTGGCAGCGTCGTTTCAATACCTTGCCCCTCGACGTACTGCTCGATTGCACCATCAGAATCACAGGTGATATCCAGCATCACGGCGCGGCGATCTTCCACTTTTTCAAGGCCAGACAATGGCAACACAGGGAAAACTTGGTCGATTCCCCACGCATCTGGCAATGATTGAAACAGTGAAAAGTTAACAAAAAACTTATCCGCCAAACGCTCATTCAGTTCATCCAAAATAGGACGATGGAAGCGGTTTTTGGTACTCATTTGCAGTGTCAGTTCGTGATAAATGCGCAGCGATAGCTGTTCAGCCCAAGCACGATGCTGGAGGTTAATAACGCCAGTCGAAAACTGGTTGTGCGCTTCCGACAGATCGCTTTGCGTATCGTTGTAAATTTCAATCAGTGCACGCGCATCAGAGCCTTCACTTAAGCTTTGCCAGTTACGCCACATGTTTTGTAGCAATACCGGAGCTTCTTCACCGACTTCTGGAATCTCTTCTGGGTAATACGCTTCTGTACCAATAACATTAGTGATAAGTACGGCGTGGTGCGCGGTAATCGAGCGGCCTGATTCAGAAATAATGACTGGCCTTGGCTGACTATATAACTGGCACACATCGCTTACCGTGCTTACGATATTGCGTGCATATTCAGCTAAACCATAGTTCATCGAGTTGGATGATTGACTGCGTGTACCGTCGTAGTCCACCGCCAAACCGCCACCCACATCGAAGAAGTCAATCTCCGCACCAATATCACGCAGCTCGCAGTAAAAACGCGCCGCTTCGTTCACGCCATTACGCACATCACGAATATTCGCCATTTGCGAACCTAAGTGGAAATGCACCAGTTGCAACGCTTCTAATTGCTGCTCTTTTTTAAGGCGTTCGATAACGGTCAACACTTGAGATGCAGAGAGCCCAAACTTCGATTTTTCACCACCACTCGCCTGCCATTTCCCCGCGCCTTGAGAAGCTAAACGAATACGGAGCCCTAAACGTGGTTTCACGCCTAGGCTTTTCGCTTCTTTCAGCACGAGATCCAGCTCAGACAATTTTTCCAAAACGATGAATACTTTATGGCCAAGCTTTTCACCAATCAGGGCCAGACGAATGTACTCTCTGTCTTTGTAGCCGTTACATACAATCACTGAACTTGCTTGTTGGGCTAAAGCCAATACCGCCAATAATTCTGGCTTACTGCCCGCTTCCAATCCAAGCTGTTTAGTCTCTAGCTGCGCTTGGCTGGCTAAAATCTCATCCACCACTTCTTTTTGTTGGTTCACTTTGATTGGGTAGACCAACAGGTAGTTGTTTGGATATTGGTATTCTTCAATCGCCTGATTAAAGGCGTCACAAATGTTATGTACGCGTTGATGCAGGATCTGCGGAAAACGTACAAGCACAGGCAAATTTAAATCACGCGCTTCAAGCTGCTTTACGATCGAACTCAAGGGGGTTTGGTGCGCCTTATCATGGCGCGGCGAAACATAAACTTCGCCTTGATTGTCAATACCGAAGAAGCCTTGGCTCCAATAATGAACATTGTAGTCAGCGCGAACGCGATCTAATTTGGATGGTTGTTCCACATCTAATCTCACAAAAACAGAGAGTAAAAAGTGAATCAGAAAGTCTGATATCACGACTTGACGCCTGTAACGTCAGGCGCATTAACGGTTAAAAGCGTATGTGTGTCTAATGATAATAATTTGTCGTTAAGATTACGTTTGATTATCACCAGTTCGCTATAAAAAGTGGATGAAATTTAATACAAAATCAAACGTTGCCACTGATCAGCTCGTCAAACTTCTTATTGCCGTGTAGCCCTTCTAAATCAGCTTCTTCTGCAATTAAATCTCGCAATGAAGCGCTAATTTCCGTGGCTCTTTGTAAATCCTCAATCGCTTGTTCTTCGGCTCCGATACGCGCATACGCACATGCTCGTTGGTACAAGGCTGGCGCATTAGCATCATCTAACTCTAGCACGCGATTACATAGACTCAGTGCCCAGTAGTATTCTCGAATTTCCATCGCAGCATCTGCTTTGTATGTCAACGCTTCCAAATCTCCGGGACGGATTTTTAAAATTTCGTCATACACTTCAATACGCTGCTCTGGTGTTTGGACACTTTGTGCTCTCAACCATAAGTTATGGATTTCATTAATAATTTCAATTTCACGGTTGTTTTCGGTAATGATGCGTGTTTTGCGCTTAAGATCTCGCTCCAAGGCGAGGAATTTTTTCTCATATTCCTGCGCAATTTGATTTAGCCGTTTATCGGCCAGCTCACGCGTGTTGTGCTTCACTTCTTTAAGTGACTGCCAACCAATTAATGCAACTAATGAGGCAACACCAGCGATGACATAGAAAAAATAGGTCACCGTCACATTCGAGTAATTCAGTGACTTGTCTGCAACGGACAGTTCTCTGTCGGTAATTTGAATCGTGAGTCGCCGTTCAAGATCTTGTTGATCTTGTCTTAACGCTTTCAACTCATCCAATATGTAGCGCTCAACCAAAGGACGATCCAGTATTGGTGATTCAGAATAGGGCTCTTCCTGTGCCAGCGTTGGGAAAGACGTTAGCACTATCAGGAACAAGAATAGCGGCAATAATTGCCGCACAATCGGTTGCTCATTTATTTTTCTCACTCTCTACCTCTTTCATCAGACACGCTGTCGATTTATTGGTCGCCATTTTCAAATCTGCACACCAATGGACCCAAATTTCTCTGGCCTGTTATAATC
>NZ_NDIO01000341.1:0-4192 GCF_002241085.1 Vibrio sp. V03_P4A6T147 | reverse complement strand
CATTTAGGGTGGTGAGGGAGTTTCATACAGCCCACTGCAAGTGGTCAATAAGGATAGCATCCATACATCCCCTGTAAATTAAGGTATGGAATGCAAATATAAGAATGAAATAAGGAGAATTAAAATGGCTGGTGTTTTAGGAATGATCCTTGCTGGTGGCGAAGGCTCGCGCTTGATGCCTTTAACGGAATCTCGTAGTAAACCTGCAGTGCCATTTGGTGGCAGTTATCGTTTAATCGATTTTGCTTTGAATAATTTTGTAAACGCGGATTTGATGCGTATCTACGTGCTTACACAATTTAAATCACAATCGTTGTATTTACATATGAAGAAAGGCTGGAACCTTTCGGGCATCACTGATCGGTTTATCGATTCAATCCCCGCACAGATGCGTGATGGCAAGCGCTGGTACGAAGGTACTGCGGATGCTATCTACCAGAATATTCGTTTTATTGAACTCTCTACCCCCGACCAAGTATGTATTTTTGGCTCTGATCATATCTATAAAATGGATATCCGCCAGATGCTCGATTTCCATAAACGTGTAGACGCAAAACTGACCGTTTCTGCGCTGAGAATGCCGCTGAAAGAAGCGTCTCAGTTTGGTGTGATTGAAGTTGATGAAGCCGGAAAAATGGTCGGTTTTGAAGAAAAACCTTGCAACCCTAAAGCGATCCCTGGGCACCCAGACCTTGCACTTGTTTCTATGGGTAACTACATATTCGATACAGATAAACTCTGTGCAGAACTGCGTCGTGATGCTGAAGATAATCACTCCAGCCATGATTTTGGCAAAGATATTATTCCTAAACTTTTCCCGGAAGGAGAGGTTTATGTCTATGATTTTTCAACCAATAAAATCAAAGGCGAAAAAGACACAACTTACTGGCGTGATGTCGGTACGATTGAGGCCTACTGGGCAGCGCACATGGATCTATTAGAGCATGATGCCGATTTCTCGTTGTATAACCGTAGCTGGCCTCTCCACACTTATTATCCACCGTTGCCACCTGCAACCTTTGTTGATTCACACGATCGTAAAGTACAGATCACCGACAGCTTGATCTCCGGCGGAAGCTACATTCAAGGTGCGAAGATTTATAAATCGGTACTAGGTTACCGCAGTAACATTGGAGCCAACACTTTAGTGAGTGAATCCGTGATCCTCGGTGATGTTAAAATTGGTGAAGGATGTACAATTAAGCGTGCGATTATTGATAAAAATGTCGAAATAGCACCAGGTACTATCATTGGTGAAGATTTAGAACTCGATAGACAACGTTTCCATGTTTCTGATGAGGGCATCGTTGTTATCGCAAAAGGAACAAAAGTTGGATTCTAGAATGGAAAAAATCGATGTTTGGTTTACCGTTTCAGAAGCTCAAGGTTTGATCAAAAGTGGTGGTTTGGCCGATGTGGCCAAAGCACTGCCTAAAGCACTGCAAGAGTTAGGTCATCAGGTAGCTATTGTGCTACCTGCTTATCGTTCTATATTGGGCATTTCAGATGCTCCTGTTGTGCTAGAAACTGAGCTTACCCATTGGCCTCATACTTCATATCTGGTCCGTCAGATGGAGCTAGATGGAGTGGCCGTGTACTTAATTGAATGTGAACAATATTTTGGCCGAGCACAAATGTATGGCGAGAATAACCAAGCGTACGCTGATAATGGCGAGCGTTTTGGTTTCTTTTCAGCAGCTAGCCTAGATGTTTTACCTAAGCTCGGTAAAAAACCACAGATTATCCATGCAAATGATTGGCATACAGGGTTGGTTCCATTTTTGTTGAAAACGCGTTACCAGCATGACGCTTATTTTTCTGATATGAAAAGCGTATTGACCGTTCACAACGCGATTTTTAAAGGTATTTTTTCTTATCATCAATTAGAGATAATCCCAGAATTGAACTTATCTGGCATGGAATTTTTACGCTACGGACACGATCACGTCAGTATGCTAAGAGCAGGGATTGCCTTTGCTGACAAAATCAATGCCGTTAGCCCTAATTATGCTTCCGAGCTGCTAACACCGCTTGGCTCTCATGGGTTGGTCGATGATTTTGTTCACCGAGCTAGAGATTTGCACGGTATCGTTAATGGGTGTGATTATAGCGAGTGGGATCCACAAAACGATGAATTTCTTCCTCTTGGCTACTGTGATGAAGCTGAATCACTTCAAGCGGGCAAACGGGCGAGTAAGCGCATGTTGCAAGAGGAGCTGCAATTACCTCAGCGTGACTTGCCTTTGTTTGGGATGGTTTGTCGACTCACCCACCAAAAAGGTTTCCACTACATTTTACCTATACTAGAGTCGTTCTTACGCAATGATGCTCAGCTCATTATTGTTGGCACAGGAGAGCCTGAAGTTGCTGTTCAGCTACATAAAATGGCGGCGAAGCATGCTGATAAATTTGCGTTTGTTGAAGCTTATAGCAATCGTTTTGCACATTTGGTTGAAGCCGGTTCTGATTTCTTCTTAATGCCTTCAGAATTTGAAGCTTGCGGTTTGAATCAGATCTACAGCATGGCTTATGGCACGCTGCCCATCGTTCGTGAAGTTGGTGGTTTAAAAGACACCGTGCGTGATTATGATAAGTTTCCTGAAGAAGCGACCGGCTTTGGTTTTCATGATCCTTCTCCAGAAGCACTGCTTATTGCAATGCAGCGAGCGATGCTGTTTTATCTTCAACATCCCGAAACTATGTTGGAGGTTCAGCAGAGGGCGATGCGACAAAATTTTAGCTGGCAGGATTCAGCGAAAGAGTACATCAAGATGTATCATCTCGCGTTTCATGACTGATGTTTTTATAACAAGTAAGGCGCTTTGGCGCCTTACTTGTTTAGCCGAACGAGCCCGCATGATTTTTTGCTATTCAGCCCCCGTTTTGTGGTAGTCTTGCGTTTCTCAAATTGAAGCTGATTAACGGTTTTGTATGTCTCATAGCCTACTTTTCCATAAGACCTACCTGCATCCCACCAGTGATGAATGGGTTGTTTTTGTGCATGGTGCAGGTGGAAGTTCATCCATCTGGTTTAAGCAAATCAAAGCGTACCGTGAGCATTTCAACCTGTTATTAGTTGATTTACGAGGTCATGGCAAGTCAAACCAACTGTTTAAAGAGTTGATGGCAAATCGTTACACGTTTAAATCCGTCACTCTTGATATTCTCAAAGTGCTCGATCATTTGAAAATTCAGTCTGCTCATTTTGTTGGAATGTCACTCGGCACCATTATTGTGCGTAATCTTGCTGAAATGGCGACTGGGCGAGTTTGCTCTATGGTTTTGGGGGGAGCGATAACCCGTTTGAATGTGCGCTCTCAAGTGCTCGTAAAGTTGGGTAATTTGAGTAAACACATCATTCCTTACATGTGGCTTTATCGTCTGTTTGCTTACATTGTAATGCCACAACGCAACCAAAAAGAGTCACGCCATCTTTTTATTCGAGAAGCGAAGAAGCTGTGCCAAAAAGAGTTTAAACGCTGGTTTATGCTGACTTCCGAAGTCAATCCTCTGATGAAATGCTTCAAAGAGAAAGAGCTGCCCATTCCTACTCTTTATCTTATGGGAGAGAGAGACTATATGTTCATTCAACCCGTTAAAGACATGGTGGCAATGCATAGACAAAGTGTGTTATTAGAGATCCCAGATTGCGGCCACGTGTGCAATGTTGAACAATCTGAGATGTTTAACCGCCATTCAATTGAGTTCATCCGCCAGCATCAGACTCGTTAGTCTGAATCTAAACAACCGCAGTACCAGCAGGCTGCAAACTGCGGCCCATTTTCCTCGTTGCACTGTCCACAAACCCAGTTAGGTTCTTCGTTTATCTCTTCTATCTGATAGGCCAATAATTGTGCTTGAGCCTCGGCGATTTGAGCTTCATCCAACAGCCATATATAAGGCAAGGTTTCTTCTGAAAAAGGGAGCTCTCCACCTAAGCCGTATAAGTTATCGCCTCTCACTTCACAGCGAATATTGAATTGCTGTAAATACTGACAAACTATATATGCCTCTATCGGGTGGTTTGAAACACAAATTTTCATCATTATTCACTTCAGGCGGAAGTTGGGTTTTTGTTCAATCTGGCCATAATCCACTTGGTGAGAATAGGAAAAAGACCTAATAGAGCAAATGAAAGCAAAACCGAAGGAGATACAATGCCGGATAAGCTTTCAATTTCAGCTAGTTGAGT
>NZ_NDIO01000095.1:0-4208 GCF_002241085.1 Vibrio sp. V03_P4A6T147 | reverse complement strand
GTATCTACAACTAAAATACTGTATACACATACAGCATGTATGAAAGGACAGTATTATGCTTCAAGTAAATTTCGCTTCTCAACTATCAGCTCAGTACCCTTTGGCTAATGCCCATCGCTCAGTAAATACGATTGAACAAGCCATGATGTCAAAGCTTGCTAAGCTATCCCAGCACCAACAGCAGTGGATCTTATTCACCTCTGAATGTCCTCGACCACAGTATGAACAGTTTGCTTCTTTCAATATACATTGCGACAGAGTGATCCACATGAAACCCTCTCAAACGTTATCGGAATTAGAGATTGTGATGAAAGCTATCCGCTCCGGAAATGCCAGTGCGATAATCGCGTCAAATACTATTGAGCCTATCAACCAACACCTACTCAAGCAATTAGCGGCCGAGCACCACTGTGATGTGTTTTTTGTTGCAGGGAAACAGCAACCGTTCCATTGATCGAGAAAATGCTGTTGAGGGTGAGTAATGTTGTATTACCCTCCATAACAGCAAAGGCCTAGCATTGTGGCTAGACCTTTGAGATTAGAACATCTTAATTGTGTTACTGTGACACCAATAGATTAGATATCAATTACATCGAATGCCACTTCAGTATCGACATCGGCTTCGTAATCAACGCCATCAACACCAAAACCGAATAACTTCAAGAATTCTTCTTTGTATTCAACGTAATCCGTCAGCTCTTTTAGGTTTTCAGTAGTGATCTGTGGCCAAAGCTCACGGCAATGCTTTTGAATATCTTCACGCAGTTCCCAGTCATCCAGACGCAGACGATTTTGCTCATCTACCTCCGGCGCACTACCGTCTTCTTTATAAAGACGTTGGCTAAACATGCGATAGATCTGTTCAATACATCCTTCATGTACACCTTGCTCACGCATTTTCTTAAACACCATTGCGATGTAAAGAGGCATAACAGGAATAGCTGAACTGGCTTGAGTAACAACCGATTTAAGAACGGCCACATTAGCCGTACCACCTAGTACAGAAAGCTGTTCATTCAGTGCCGATGCGGCGCGGTCTAAATCCATCTTCGCTTTACCTAGCGCACCATCCCAATAGATTGGCCAAGTTAGCTCAGTACCGATATAGCTATAAGCCACGGTTTTACACCCTTGAGCCAATACGCCAGCTTCAGCAAGTGCATGGATCCACAGCTCCCAATCTTGACCACCCATAACCGTTACCGTGTCTGCAATTTCCTGCTCAGTTGCAGGTTCAACACTGGCTTCAATGATGATGTCTTTATTGGTATCAACCGCTGTCGCGGTGTATGTTTGGCCAATCGGTTTCAATGATGAGCGAATCAGTTCGCCAGTTTCAGGTAACTTACGCACTGGTGAAGCAAGCGAGTAAACCACCATATCAATTTGACCTAAGTCTTGTTTGATTAGCTCGATCGCTTTCTGTTTTGCTTGGTGAGAAAATGCATCACCATTTAGGCTTTTAGCATACAAACCCGCCTCGTGAGCAAGCTTGTCAAACGCGGCTGCGTTATAAAAACCGGCGGTGCCTGGTTTTTTGTCCGTGCCCGGTTTTTCAAAGAAAACACCGATGGTCGCAGCACCTCCACCAAAAGCGGCGGTAATACGAGACGAAAGGCCGTAGCCACTGGATGAGCCTACAACAAGTACACGTTTCGGTGCATTTTTGATAGGGCCTTGTGCTTTGGTGTAAGCAATTTGTTCTTTTACATTAGCTTCACAACCCACAGGGTGCGTTGTCGTACAGATAAATCCACGAATTTTAGGTTTGATGATCATATTCAACTTCCTTCAAAAATCTCCGCTAGGATAAAAGTTTCGCTCGAAGATCTCACCCTATTTCTTTAAAAACAGGCAGAAATTGCAAGTGGTTGGATCTCTCGTTGCTCAAAAAATCAGGGCACCCGACTAGGATGCCCTGATATATGGTCACACTTTTAGTGACGATATTCGCGACTAGGCGACATGATTAAGCTTTGGCTTTCCCGGCTTATTAGTCATCACCTCGCTCAAGTCATGGCTAAAGTGATCAACTTGAATCGCTTTATAACGCAGTTTGTCTGCGGCCAAAATTTGGTCTACTTCAGTTTGAGTCAACACATTTTCGCTTAAGGCTTGAGCTAATCGCTCAGTAAGGGCACCTTTACGCGCAATTTTACCCTCTTTGGCTGCGCGGAACAGCTTGCGCTCAAGTGCACTGATACCGTACATCGCCAAAAATGCTTTTTCCATCAAGCCAACGCTATCGTCTTCCTCTGGCCCAATGTAGCAAAGATGAGTGAGACGATCTCGATGTGCTCCAGGAGTCATTAAGCTTTCCGCCAGTTTGACCGACAGCTCATCGCTAGGTTTGTCATAATGGTTGCCCAAAGGGAAGACCAATACTTTAAGTAAGCGCCCAACCACTTTGTTGGGGAAGTTGCTGTACGCCTCTTGCAAAGATTTAGCGGCGTGGTACAGACAGTATTGCACCGCGTAGTGCACGTAATCTAAATCAGTTTGTTGGCGGCCTTCATCTTCATACTTTTTCAAGGTCGCTGAAGCCATGTACAGATAACTCAAACCATCACCTAAACGCGCTGAGATCATCTCTTTACGTTTAAGATCGCCACCTAACGTCAACATAGCGAAATCGGCACTCACGGCAAGTGCTCGGCTAATGCGCGTTAACTGTTGGTAATACGCTTTTGTTGGGCCGCTCATTTGCGCTTTGACAAAGAGCGAACCCGTTAATGCAGCACCGAGTGCCCCAAAGGTATTTTTGGTCGCGTGGCTAATGTGCTTAAACAACAGCTTATCGAAATCTTTCGCGCCTTGCTCTGTATCAGGATTAGCCGCCGCTTCCATCTCTTTCAAAACATAAGGATGACAACGAGTGGCACCTTGGCCAAAGATCATCAAATTGCGAGTTAGGATATTGGCCCCTTCAACCGTAATTGCGACCGGGATACCGAGATAATGTGTTCCGAGGTAGTTCATTGGCCCATCTTGAATCGCTCGACCAGAGTGAATATCCATCGAATCATTTAAAATTGTGCGCGCAATTTCTGTCATATGGTATTTGGCAATGGCGGTCACTATACCCGGTTTTTCTTTCAAATCGAGCGAGGTTGTGGTTAAGGTTCGTGTCGCTTCAAGCAAATAAGTTAAGCCACCGATACGGCCCAGTGCTTCAGCTACCCCTTCAAATTTACCAATCGACATGCCAAATTGCTTGCGCACATAAGCGTATGCACCTGTCGTGCGCGAAGTTAAGTGACCAATCGCCGTACCAAGTGCGGGCAATGAAATACCACGCCCTGCCGACAAACATTCCACCAGCATGCGCCAGCCTTTACCCGCATAGTCAGCACCACCGATGAGCCAATCCATCGGGATGAAAACATCTTGACCACGCGTTGGGCCGTTCATAAACGCAAGGCCGAGTGGATCGTGTCGCTCGCCAATTTCCACGCCTTTGTGATTAGCAGGGATCAGCGCGCAGGTAATGCCGATATCGAGCTTATCGCCTAGAAGTTTGTCAGGATCACTGAGTTTGAAAGCTAGGCCTAGCACAGTTGCAACCGGAGCAAGCGTGATATAACGCTTATTCCAACTGAGTTTAATCCCGAGGACTTCTTTGCCCTCGTGCTTGCCGTAACACACCACGCCTTGATCAGGAATGCCGCCAGCATCGGAGCCTGCTTCTGGCCCGGTCAGCGCAAAACAAGGGATATCCGTACCGTCAGCTAAGCGAGGAAGCCAGTAGTCTTTCTGTTGTTGTGTACCGTAGTGAGAGAGGAGCTCTCCCGGGCCAAGCGAGTTTGGCACCATCACTGTAACAGCGGTACTGATACTGCGCGTCGCAATCCGTGACACTATGGTGGAGTTGGCGAGTGCGGAAAATTCACGACCACCGTAGGCCTTTGAAATAATCAAAGAGAAAAAACGCTCTTTACGCAGAAACGTCCACACTTCCGCTGGCAAGTCGCGATCTTCTTTCACGATTTTATGGTCATCTAACATGGACAGCAGCGTTTCCAACTCATTATCAATGAAAGATTGCTCTTCATCTGACAAGGTTGGTTTTGGGTAATGATGCAGCTTGGTAAAGTCTGGACGACCTGAAAACAGTTCACCATCCCACCAAACGCTGCCCGCTTCCATCGCCTCTTTTTCTGTCTCCGATAACGGAGGCAAAACTTGCTTAAACAGTTTAAAGGCGGGGT
>NZ_NDIO01000243.1:0-4227 GCF_002241085.1 Vibrio sp. V03_P4A6T147 | reverse complement strand
ATCTAAAAGCATACGATTTCGTGAACTGCGTATCCTTTAGTGAACTGTGCTAGACTCGGCACTCTGCTATTTAGGTCTGTGTATGCTTACAACAAAAATCCAAAAATCCATTCGGGATAGTTATCAAAACCTGCAATTTCAGCTCGAAAACTTCATTCCTCGTCGAGGACAAAATTATCTTGTTGCTGAGATTGCAAAAACATTGTGTGGTTCATATCACAAGTCCAACCGAATCCTGATTGCTGAAGCGGGTACAGGAATAGGGAAATCACTCTCCTATTTAATGGCGGCGGTTCCTGTTGCAGTGTTGAATAATAGAAAGGTTGTTGTTTCGACAGCCACAGTGGCACTTCAAGAACAGCTGATCAGCAAAGATTTGCCTTTATTTAGACGCATCACTGATCGTCAATTCTCTTTTATCCTTGCCAAAGGACGTCAACGATACTGTTGCACCGAAAAACTCGCGGCTGCGTGTGGAGTAGATGGCTCACAAATTGCCCTGTTCGAATCAAAGCCACAAAAAAAAGACGTTGAATTATTCACCACCATGTATGAAAAACTGGCTCAAGGAAAATGGAACGGTGATCGCGACTCGTGGCCAAAAGCGATTAAAGATGAGTTATGGCAACTGATTGTTAGTGATAAGCATAGTTGTAATGGTAGCTTTGCTGGCCACAGAGATTGTCCTTTTCAAAAGGCGCGTTCAGAACTGGATAAAGCCGATGTCATTATTGCCAACCACAGCTTGGTCATGGCGGATGCTGACCTTGGCGGTGGTGTCATTCTGCCTGAGCCCGAAAACACCATTTACATTTTTGATGAAGCACACCACTTACCTCATGTAGCACGAGATCACGCTTCAGCGTCCGCAAGCTTGAAAGGCGCAGCTAGTTGGTTGGAAAAACTCAATCAATCCGTAACCAAGTTTTCAAGCTTAGCCGAAGAAAAACGAGTGGCACGTTTTCGTAACGAACTGCAAGAGACACTGCAACAACTTATCCCAAGCTTGAGCCAACTGACAAAGCAGTTTGTACCCGAACAATTTGAAGAAAAGCGATACCGTTTTGAGCATGGAGAACTGCCACAATGGCTTGAAGAAGAGTCTAAAACCTTGAAGCGGCTCTCTCAAAAAGCCAATCAATCCGTCGCTAAAATTGCGGACTTGATTGCTGAACGAGTTAAAGAAGGCGAACTCGCCGCTCGGTTGGCAGAACCAGCACTGACTGAATTAGGCTTTTATATTCAGCGTTTAGAGAACCTTGCCCAAGTATGGCTGCTGATGGCGGAGCCCAAGCGAGAGAAAGGAGCCCCTTTGGCACGTTGGCTTGAAATTCACCCTGGGCGTGAAGGTGATTTCATTGTTAACGTTTCACCGCTAGAAATTGGTTGGCAACTTGATCAACAGATCTGGAGCCGCTGCATAGGCGCAATCTTAGTCTCCGCGACGATGCGAGCTCTTAACTCGTTCAGCTACTTTTGCTCGCAAGCAGGGATCAGTGAAAAGGCAGAAGATGGCACACGTTTCCTAGCACTCGCTTCACCGTTTGATTATCAAAATCAGGCCGAGTTACTCATTCCAGCAATGCGTTTTGAACCGCAAGCGAAAGAGTATACTGATTATCTGGTAGAGCGGCTCGCTGAGTTTATTCAGCCAAACAAAGCTAATTTAGTGCTGTTTGCTTCTTACTGGCAAATGCGCGAAGTGGCTGAAAAAATATCAACAGATTTTGTTAAACGAGGCTGGGCGCTGCAAGTCCAAGGTGAAATATCACGCACAGAAATTCTAAATAAACATAAAATGCTAGTGCAGTGTGGTAAAACGAGCGTAATGTTTGGCACCAGTAGCTTTTCGGAAGGGCTAGACTTACCAGGAGAACTTTTGGAGAATCTGGTGATCACAAAAATTCCGTTTGCCGTACCAACCTCTCCAGTTGAGCAAGCTCACGCCGAATACATAGAGAAGCGAGGCGGAAACTCTTTTATTCAGATAACCGTTCCTGAAGCCAGCAAAAAGCTGATCCAAGCCGTCGGGAGATTGCTGCGCAAAGAGCGTGATTCTGGTAGAGTCGTGATTCTCGATCGCCGAATCGTTTCAAAACGCTACGGAAAATCATTATTGGACTCGCTTCCTCCATTTAAAAGAACAATAGAATATTAGCTAGGGCTTAACACTACGCCCTTTCATCTCATTACTCAGGGCCGATTTTATTCATGGAATTTGTTGAGCCAACCACTTTGATTGTGTTGGCGCTTGTTGCTTTTATTGCTGGCTTTATCGATGCGGTCGCTGGCGGCGGTGGTATGCTTACTGTACCCGCGTTATTATCGATCGGTCTTCCGCCGCACATCGCACTAGGAACGAATAAGCTAGCGGCAACATTTGCCTCATCAACTGCCGCATTAACCTACTATCAGAAGAAGTTGTTTCAACCAAATTGCTGGGTCAGAGCTTTCATTGCCACCTTAATTGGCGCAACCATAGGTACTTTTGCTGTCGATGCGATCAGCACCGATTGGCTACAAAAAGTGCTGCCGCTCATTATTCTAGCGGCCGCTATCTATACGATATGGCATAAAACACCACATGCACACCAGGATGTCAGCCCGCCTCCCTGCCCTGTACTTCACAAAAAGCAGTATGCGCAAGGCTTGATACTTGGATTTTATGACGGGCTGGCAGGGCCAGGGACTGGCGCATTTTGGACAGTCAGTTCGATGGCGTTATACCGACTAAACATTTTATTGGCCTCTGGCCTTGCTAAAGCGATGAATTTTACCAGTAATGTAACGTCATTGGTTACCTTTGCCATTTTGGGGCATATTGACTGGGTGCTGGGACTGACTATGGGAGTTTGTTTGATGGCTGGAGCTTTTGTTGGCGCACATTCAGCGATTCGTTTCGGCGCTAAATTTATTCGTCCGGTGTTTGTGAGTGTGGTCAGTGTGCTTGCAATTAAGCTGACTTATGATGCGTGGTTTGCAGGCTTATGAACCATTTTTCTCAATTGAAGTCCTTAATTGAAGAGTTGAAACAACAAGCCGCCAGTGTTGACCGAACTCGTGGTGAACACCATCAGGCTCTGTTTGATGAGCGCCTGTTCCACTGTAAAGCGCACTTATTAATCCCTTGTGTTATGGAAGCAAAAGCGACCTTTGACTCCATCGTGCGCGAACAAGAGAGCCAACGGCTAACCAGTCAACGAGCTCAATATCTAACCGATCGACTGCTTGCACAAATTGCGGCAATCCAACGCGAAATATCGACAGTATCGATCAGAAAAAGTGAGCCCAAGCATCGCAGCTATTATCGCAAACCGATCAATGCGTTATATCAAGAGCTAGCCCAGCACCAAGAATGGGAGCGAAGGCTGATGGATATGGTGAGAGAAAAAGAACTCGGACTCAAGCAAACTTCTGCTGTTAGTCAGCAGCAAGCACAAAAAGCGTTATTAACGGTAGAGCAACGGCTCAAGCGTTGCCAAGAAGCTAAGGCTAAGATCGAAAAACAAATTACGTTCAGGGAGAAAAACCAATAAAATGAATGATCCTACTGTACCGCTAGACGGTGCGTCTGAAGAGATAAAGCTCGCTGTCGATCTCATCTACTTATTAGAAACCAATCAGATTGAACCACACACCGCACTTGAAGCGCTGAAAATCGTACAGCAGGATTTATTGCGTAAACTGGATGATACAGCGAGAGAGTAAGAAGCAAACATCTACTTCTTACTCTTTCAGCCGTTAGACTTTAAATTGTCCAACCAACTGTTGCTGCTTAGCCGAGAGTTGACTTATCTGAGCACCAACCGATTCTGATTCACCGACCAGTGTCAATATCTGCGCGCTAAGATCACGAATATTGGATAGGTTGAGGTTGACTTCACCAGAGACGGCTTGCTGTTCTTGGGCCGCTTTTACAATCTGGCTATTCATATCGTTAATTGCTGAGATGGATTCAAACACTATTTCTAATTCAGCAACGGCCTTTTGAACTTGCATCGCAGTTCCATTTGCTAACGCGTTTCCTTGCTGGATCACCTCAACTACGCCCTCAGTACCTTGTTGGACTTTTTCTATCACTTTGCGTATTTCACCCACAGAGTTCTGAGTCCGCTGGGCCAAATTACGTACCTCATCGGCGACAACAGCAAACCCTCGCCCTTGATCTCCGGCCCGAGCCGCTTCTATAGCCGCATTTAATGCGAGCAAATTGGTTTGCTGTGAAAT
>NZ_NDIO01000167.1:0-4238 GCF_002241085.1 Vibrio sp. V03_P4A6T147 | reverse complement strand
ATCTATAGACTGTCGACTCTATTGGCTAATGTGTGGCTAACAGGTCTACCTGTTTTGTTATTAATCGCTTTTCGTAGATAAGCTTTTTTAACAGATAACATATATCTTCAAAGCGGTGCATTGAGACAAAAAAAGAATGGGGAGCGTGATTGCTCCCCATTATCATTTTTACCGCTGTTGGTGGTATTACTTTTCTGTGATGGCTTCACAGCCTTCAGGAGCAGTAATGGTAGTTACGTCCTTACCTGCCTGCTGCGCCGCTTTCACATCCATTTTGTATTGAGTACATTTGCCAACACTGACGTTAACTGCACCCGAATCTGTGGATGGGTTGCCGCCCAGTGTTCCACCAGCAAATGCGGAAGAGGTTGAGAAAACTAACGCTGTAGCGATGAGTAGAGATGACTTTTTCATAGTTGATCCTTACGAGTTGATTGAGTGTGTTACTGAGGGATAGAGAGTTAGAAGGTGTACACAAAGGTGCCAGCGCTGGAGGTGACTTCGATTTCTTTCACGCTGTCCACGGTGCAGTTGTTGCTGTATCCGGTGTAGGTTTGGCCGAACTGCAATGAAACGTTTCTTGATAGCTCTGAGGCTGTACCAGCGGGTAATCGGCAGTTGCCACGGTTAATCACCACATTGCTTATCACGGTGTTGTCGGCGATGGCTTGCAGATCGAAGACCAATGTTCCCCAGTGAGGGTTAGCTGATATCGGCACTTCAATATCTGCGGTTGCTGCTTGAGTCTCTTCTTGGTCGCCACAAGCGGTGAGCCCGATAAACAGGATGGTCATGGCGGCGTATCGGAGTAGGGTGTTGGTTAATGTCATAACGGTGCTCTCCTTATCGGTGAGTGAAATTCAGGATGCACTGACTCCATCGTGTTCACGCATGAACCGCTCAAGATTGAAATCAGTCGGATAGGTAAAAGAAAACGTCGATACACTGGCCTCATCAATCAAGGGCAAGGCGAGGGTGCGTATCGTGTGTTGGCCGGATAATCGAAAGAGCAGCAAGAGCGCGTCACACTGAACCGAGAGTCCCAGTGGCTCAATGAGCGCCTTCTCTTGCTGCAATACTTGGCTAGATATCTTGAGCATACGGTTGTGCAATAATGCCGTGTGTATCGCATTTAATACTTGCCGTTGCTCGTCACTCCACTCGCGAATAGTGGGCAATGTCACATGTACTTTGGCTAACCATGCTTGCTCTTTTGAATGCGCTGAACCCTTGTGTGGCAAGGGTTTGTCTCTCTCCGAGGAGGACCCTTGTCCATAATTCAGTGCATCAGGAACCAGCGGTAGTAAGTACTTGTTGGTCAGTTGCCAATAGAGCATTTCCTGCTTGTTGAGCTTCAGTAATTGCTCTGAAGTTTTCCGATAAACATGGGGCATGCTCATCGAATCACACTCCACGTTAAACACCTCCACAATGATGTCATCGAGGTAGCGTTTAATGCTGCGCGTGGTGCGGTGGATATCGAGTAGGGCTAACTGCTGCTGCAACTCCCTAACGGTAATCCATCGATGTTGAGGAATAAGCATCAGCGTGTGCAGCAAAGCGGATAACCCTTCAATGCTGGTTTTATTGCTCATGACTACGCTCTCAATACATCAAAGCTCCACACCGGAGTCGGACATTTAATGTCGGGAGAATAGAGGTGGGTCAGACACATAATGTCCAACGGTGAAAACAGCATCAATCGGCATCACCAAAGCGTGAGCCGATTAACATTAACGAGGCTTATGCTTATCACTGAGCTCGGCAATCGCTGCCAATAACCCAATCAACAGCACTACCAGAAACCCTAAAGTGGATAGGGCTCCAATGGCACCAAAGAACGGGGAAAGTGAAAACAACGTAATGAGGGCAGTGACAAGTTTGATGATTTGCAGAAGAAGGGAAGTCATGAGCTATTGCGGGGTGACGGCTATCTCGTTGTAAGCGTCCGTATCGACATAGGCCAGAAAGTTATTCTCCCATAGCCGATACAGCTCTTTAGCATCACGGCTACCCTGCATTGGTAGCCAGCCACGATAGGCCACAAAGAACTGCCCAACCCGAAAATCAAAATCCAAGTTGCGCTCTAGCTCTGGATAGTAGTTCCCCATGTAAGCAAAGTCGGTGATGTACTCGATGCTCCATTCTCCGGTTGAAGTTTGGCAAATCGCCATCTCAACCGGATGGAAGCCGCCTTCATCCGCGCTGTAACTTTTATCGCGAAAGTTAAACACCAGATAACGGCTAGTGGTCAGTGCTTCATTACTCAGCAAATGAGCGGTGAGCCGTTCACTTAGGAGCGTGTGCAGTTTCTTAGACACAGGTAGTGATGATGCTGTGAAGGTTAATTTGGACATAGTGAGTCCTCCTTGTTTCAGGATTCAAATAAGAAATGATAGATTAGGTTTTAGTTGAGCGTGCCGACCATCGTCAGTTGCACATCATCAAAGACATTGCGAGATAGGTGGCGAGCAAAGGCTTTCATCCATACCGACAGCAGCTCTTGTACTTCTGGGTGGGATAAATCCGTGCTCCCTACATCAGGCTGGTAGCACCATTGGTTTGCGAGGTGAAAGTACAACTCAGGTTCAACGGCTGTGCTGTTGTCATCGGGGTAAGAGAAGCTGGCAAAGAAGACTACCAGCCAAGGGCTAGTATCTGACTCGCGTTTAAGCTGCACCTCTATCGGATGCAAACCTTGTCGATGTCGGTAGTAACTCATTTGGCGGCAGTTCAGCACGAGTCGTTCAGCGTTCTCTGGGAGAGTGTATCGATTCAAAAGTGCTTCCAGTGACGTATGTAAAGCGTCATCAATAGAAAGCTCACTGTAATTTTGTTTAATCATAACCACCCCCTTTCAGCAAATGAGGTGCAGGTATCGCCTGTGACGATATGGTCAAGTACACGAACATCCACCAGCGCGAGTGCGTCTTTGAGTCTTTCGGTTATGCGTCTATCGGCTTGAGACGGCGTTGAGTCACCAGATGGATGATTATGGGCAAATATCACGGCCGCAGCATTGACTTCTAGCACCGCTTTCACCACTTCACGCGGGTAGACACTGGCCGCATCAATGGTGCCGTGGAACAGCTCTTTAAACTCAATCAGTCGGTTTTGGTTATCCAGTAGCAATAAGGCAAACACTTCACGCTCATAGCAGCCTAGCTTGCAGCGCACATACTCTTTGGTGGCATCAGGGTTAGTTAGGGCATCACCACGCACGTAGCGTGTTGCCAGTATCTCCGCCGCATGCTCTAGGATTTCATTTTCCTGATAGCGTTGCTGCTTTTGGTAATCGGGAGTTTTGGTATTCATTTCAGGCTCCTGTCGGAATCAATGATGGGTATTCACATTGATGACATATGCCTGAAGATTTTTGGATTAAATCGTCAAGGGGCTATGAGGGTAACAGTTTTACTCTACGGTCATGTTGAACATTTGATTAAGTAGGCAAAAATGCGTAAAGCTGAGTTAGATTACTATCTTGAAATGAGTAAATAGAAGAGGTACTTTAAAAAGTACCTCTGGTTACTCTTGGAGTTAACTGTATCTTCGTACCCACTCTGGTTCATCTAAGCCGACACGAGATAGACTACCACTATACTCTTCGATAATTTTTTGCGCGTACATATCCTTTAATTCAACCACAAACTCAAATACTTCAGGAATTTGTGCGGAATGGTGGGTAGGGTAAAAAATTCGTTTATCTTCAACTAACTCAGACAAAACACTTCCAGACTCAGATCCGTTAAACTTAACAGTTCTAAGAGCATATGTACCTTTGTTAACTTTCAGTTTGACACCCGCTGGCGTAAGAAAATCAAATGACTTATCTGTCACCTCAGATAGAGATAAGAATAGGAAGCGTCTGTGGTCGCCAGTGTACAGTCTAACCGAGTCACATCTTTGTTGAATACATATGTAATAATTATTGTCTACGCTACTTTTTACCACAGTCCCGAGAGACAGGTTTGGAGTATACTCATCACCTATAAGGACGTTTCTATGTTGGCATAAGTTTGCGAAATTTTGGTTTATTTCATCGTAATTTGTATCTTCGGTAAACAATGTAATAGCAAATTTTGAAGCTAACAGCTCAACCCTTTTTTTCGTTATTTGCGGATTTTCAGGATCTTGAATTATTTCTTTGTACTTGTCTTCGACAACAGCATGAGGCTGAAGAAGTTGTATCAGTTTTCTTTGGTTTAATCTAAATGTAACGTTGTCATTAGTTCCGT
>NZ_NDIO01000353.1:0-18812 GCF_002241085.1 Vibrio sp. V03_P4A6T147 | reverse complement strand
AACTATAAGTGAGCAAGATCTCATGATACAAAAAAAACAAAAAAACATTAAAAATAAAGGCACAAAAAGATAGCGAGCGCTTACAACCATAAGTTAATCGAATTGAGTATGAGAGGCAGATCACTGACCTAAATGAGAGTAAAAATCAAACCAAAGATGGTAAATTGACGTTTATAACGGTCACTTTCTACAAATTGACGTTTTTAACGGGAATTCAAATTGATAATTTTCTCTCCAAGGTGTCTTCTTACTCCTGCCAAAGGTCTACAGGCCACTCATGTTGACCAACTCCTCCGGTTTGTTAACACGCAATGAGGTAGGCCTTGGAGAGTGTTTATCAATTGATGACATTCATATCCATTAGTGAAATGAAAGCAAATAGTAAGGAACAGCTATGCTTGCCAATATTAAAAAAACAGCGCTAGCCGCTGCAGTAATCGCCGCCGCAGCGAGCCTTTCAGCTCCAGCAGCCGCACGCAGTGAGCTAACGATCGTACCTGATTTCTACCCTACAATGGTACGTAACTTTAACCCGTATCTAGCAACAAACCTACGTACGACCACTGATTTCATCTATGAACCACTGGTCATCTTCAACGAAATGCATGGTAATACACCCGTTATGCGTTTGGCTGAAGGCTTTAAAATGTCTGATGACCTAATGAGTGTTACTTTTGATATCCGTAAAGGTGTTAAATGGTCAGATGGTCAAGCATTTACAGCGGATGATGTCGTGTTCTCTTATGGCTTATTGAAAAATAAACCTGAACTCGACCAACGCGGTATCAACAAGTGGGTAACGAGCGTAGAAAAACTGAACGACTACCAAATCCGTTTCCGTTTAAGTGAAGCTAACTCAAACGTACCTTATGAAATCTCGTTAGTTCCTATCGTTGCTGAACATGTATGGAAAGATGTGAAAGATCCAGCGACTTTCACCAACGAAAACCCTGTAGGTACTGGTCCGTTTACTGAAATCGACACCTTCACTCCACAGCTATACATCCAATGTCGTAACCCGAATTACTGGGATGCTGCAAACCTTGAGGTTGACTGTTTGCGTGTACCTCAAATTGCAAACAATGACCAATTGCTAGGTAAAATTGTTAACTCTGAACTCGATTGGACCTCTTCATTTGTTCCGGATATTGACCGTACTTATGCCGCTGCAAGCCCTAGCCACCACTACTGGTATCCGCCATCAGGCACACAAGCATTTATGGTTAACTTCAAAAACCCAGATGCAGTAAAAAATGAAGCGCTAAGCAACGTTGATTTCCGTCGCGCATTCTCTATGGCTCTTGACCGTCAAACTATTATCGATATCGCTTTCTATGGCGGCGGTACCGTTAATGACTTCGCTTCAGGCTTAGGTTATGCATTCCAAGCTTGGTCTGATGAAAACATCCACAATAAGTA
This sequence comes from Vibrio sp. V03_P4A6T147, assembly GCF_002241085.1. Lineage (NCBI taxonomy): Bacteria > Pseudomonadati > Pseudomonadota > Gammaproteobacteria > Vibrionales > Vibrionaceae > Vibrio > Vibrio sp. V03_P4A6T147. Next base: position 17,393 of record NZ_NDIO01000353.1, on the reverse strand, counting down.
CAAAGGCTACAACACGTACAACGTTGAAGGCGCGAAAAAACTGCTTGCTAAAGCGGGCTTCAAAGACGTGAACAAAGACGGTTTTGTTGATACTCCATCAGGTAAATCTTTTGAGCTACTTGTTCAATCACCAAATGGCTGGACTGACTTCAACAACACAGTACAACTTGCCGTTGAACAGCTTGCCGAAGTAGGCATCAAAGCACGTGCTCGTACTCCAGAGTTTGCGGTTTATAACCAAGCAATGCTTGAAGGTACTTATGACGTCGCTTACACCAACTACTTCCACGGTGCGGACCCACATCTATACTGGAACAGTGCATACAACTCTGCACTACAGAAAGGTGAAGGTATGCCTCGTTTTGCTATGCACTTCTACAAAAACGATAAGCTAGATACTTTGCTAGACAGCTTCTACAAAACAGCGGATAAAAATGAGCAGCTAGAAATCGCTCACGGAATTCAGAAAATCATTGCTGAAAACCAAGTGACCATCCCTGTAATGTCAGGTGCTTACATGTACCAATACAACACAGCACGCTTTAGCGGCTGGTGGAACGAAGAAAATCCTAAGGGTCGTCCAAACATTTGGGCTGGTATCCCTGAGCGTCTATTACACGTACTGGACCTAAAACCAGTTAAGTAAGTAGAAGTTCATTCCTTGCGGCGTACTTCGTGCGCCGCTAAATAAAATCCCCTAAATACCTAGCAAATGTATAACGCTCGTCGTTAGGGGATTTTTCGCTCTAAATTTCGCTAGGAGCGACCTGAAACCAGGTACAGGATAAAACTGGGTGAGTAAGGTGTGAGTTATGGGTTATTTTTTAAGACGTTTGTCATTTTATTTTATCGCGTTGCTGGTTGCAGCAACATTGAACTTCATTATTCCGCGAGCCATGCCTGGAGACCCAGTGACCATGATGTTCGCAAACGCAACAACGCAAGTAACGCCAGAACGAATCGAAGCGATGAAACAGCTTCTCGGTTTCGTTGATGGTCCGTTACCCGTACAGTATTTGACCTATTTAAAAAGCATTCTAAGTTGGGAATTAGGCACGTCGATTAAGTTCTATCCGTTAAGTGTCAATGAATTACTGGGTAGTGCATTTGGTTGGTCGTTATTTCTAGCGGGTACTGCGGTTGTGATCTCGTTCTCAATCGGTTCTCTACTGGGCATTTTTGCCGCATGGAAACGAGGCAGTCGTTACGATACGTTTATTACCCCAGGGATGTTGGTTATACAAGCCGTTCCGCAAGTGGTTATTGCGATGATCGCTATGTTTACTTTTGCTATCGGCTTGCAATGGTTCCCTACGGGTTATGCCTACACTGCTGGTACGATGCCAGATTGGACAAGTTGGACATTTATTAAAGATGTGGCTTACCACGCTTTCTTGCCTCTTGTCTGTGCATCTCTAGTACAAATCGGTGGGTTTCTCGTCAACATGCGTAACAACATGATTAACCTGCTCGCTGAAGACTACATCACGATGGCGAAAGGGAAAGGGCTCAGCGAAAACCGCGTGGTTTTCCAGTACGCCGCTCGTAATGCTTTATTGCCAAGTGTCACCGCTCTATCAATGTCTTTGGGTATGGCTATCGGTGGCCAGCTCATCATTGAAATTATCTTTAACTATCCTGGCCTTGGCAGTGTTTTATTTAATGCGATCAACGCTCGTGATTACCAAGTTCTGCAAGGGCAGCTACTGATTATGACGCTCTTTATGCTGTTCTTTAACCTGTTGGCGGACATGCTTTATGTCGTACTAGACCCTCGCCTACGCAAGGGAGGTAAATAATCATGAAAGATCTCATTAAACTCATTCGCGGCAATACCGTTGCCATGGTCGGTGTCATTATTTTGGGCCTATTTTTATTCATCGCCCTTGCTGCGCCACTGATCACCAAACATGCGCCAGATAAACGTACCGGAAATCCACACGAGTACCCATCGTTCGTCGTCAAAGCCGCTAAAGCAGATCCGAATGGCTGGATTGCTGAAAACTTGGCAACTGACCGCCGTACCTTACTACTCTCAAAAGGTGAAGACCATGTGCTAGGCACCTCTCGTATGGGACGCGATGTTTGGTCACAAGTGGTGTATGGCGCACGAGTCTCACTCGCCGTGGGTTTTGGCGCAGGAATGACCGTCTGTTTTCTTGCGACTGTGATTGGTGTTTCTGCCGGTTACTTTGGCGGTAAGGTCGATGACATTCTAACCGCCGCTATGAATATCATGCTGGTGATACCGCAATATCCTCTTTTATTCGTGGTCGCGGCATTTATTGGAGAGGCCGGCCCATTAACCATTGCACTCATCATTGGCTGCACCTCCTGGGCTTGGGGCGCTAGGGTCGTACGCTCACAAACCCTCGCACTGCGTGAAAAAGAATTTGTCAGAGCGGCGGAAGTCTTGGGTGAATCATCATGGCGCATCATTTTCGTTGAGATTCTACCTAACCTCATCTCCATCGTTGGCGCTAGCTTCATCGGTTCAGTGATGTACGCCATCATGATGGAAGCCACTATCTCCTTCCTTGGTCTTGGCGATCCAAACACCATCAGTTGGGGCATCATGTTGTACAACGTTCAAACGTCCTCTTCTATGCTGATTGGCGCTTGGTGGGAACTGCTTGCTCCTTGTATTGCTTTGACTCTACTCGTTACTGGTTTGGCTTTACTGAACTTTGCGGTCGATGAAATTGCCAACCCACAACTGCGTTCACACAAAGGAATGAAGCGTTGGAAAAAACTCGCAGAGCAAGACAAGAAAGAGCGTCAGCCTGACCTGCCACCACAAAATGCACTTTGGAGCGGAGATAAATAATCATGACAAACCCACTTATTTCAATCCGTAACCTATGCGTTGACTACATCACCGACGCAGGTGATGTTCGAGCATGCAGCAACGTCAGTTTTGACATTGCACCTGGCGAAGTATTTGGCCTTGCTGGTGAATCTGGCTGTGGTAAATCAACTATCGCATTTTCACTGATGCGTCTGCATAAGCCGCCCGCGTTTATTACTGGCGGAGAAGTAATTTTTAATGGTGAAAATATCATTAAATACAGCGATGAACGCATGCAATCCTTTCGCTGGAGCCAAATGTCGATGGTGTTTCAAAGTGCGATGAACGCTTTGAACCCAGTATTGACGATGGAAGAGCAATTTTGTGACGTGATCATGCGCCATACCAACATGACTCGTGAACAAGCTAAACGCCGCGCTGAAGGTTTGTTAGAAATTGTCGATATTCACCCAAGTCGCTTAAACGATTACCCACACCAATTCTCTGGGGGTATGCGTCAACGCTTGGTGATTGCAATTGCTCTCGCGCTCAATCCTAAAATGATCATTATGGATGAGCCTACTACGGCACTTGATGTGGTTGTCCAGCGTGAAATATTGCAAAAAATCTATGCGCTGAAAGAAGAGTTTGGCTTCTCTATCTTGTTCATCACCCATGATTTGTCGTTGATGGTCGAGTTCTCCGATCGGATTGGCATCATGTATTCCGGTGAATTAATTGAAGTGGCTCCTTCTAAACAGATTCTGGAAAGCCCTTTCCACCCTTACACCAAAGGGCTGGGTAGTTCTTTCCCTCCACTGACAGGCCCTAAAACGAAGTTAACTGGAATACCAGGTAACCCGTTGAACTTATTGGATATACCTCAAGGTTGTCGTTTCCAAGCTCGTTGCGATCGCGTACATGAAGCTTGCACCAAAATTCCAACGAGTTTGCGCCAAATAGAGCTTGGACGCTTCTCCAGTTGCCACCTTTACGGTGACCCAATTGCTCAAGTGAAACTGTAGAGCACAAGCTGTATTACCAAAATTTCTGGAGACAATTATGAGCAAAAATTTCGGTGAATTACTGGTTGAGGGGAAAAATCTAGTTAAAGATTTTCCAATCAACAGTAACACCCTAAAACAACCTATGATGCGAGCGATCAACGACGTATCGTTCAAAATGTTCAAAAGCCGCGGCTTGGCTGTCGTGGGTGAATCAGGCTCTGGCAAATCAACGACCGCTAAAATGATTGCCAAAATGTACGCCCCAACATCCGGTGTAATTGAATACAAAGGACGCGATATTTTAGACATCACTTCACGCAGTGACCTGATGCACTATCGCGAAGGCGTCCAGATGGTATGGCAAGATCCGTTTGGCTCACTCAACCCAACTCATACCATTTTTCATCATATTGCTCGTCCACTGCTTATCCATAAAAAAGTGACGTCAGGTAATAAGAGAGAGTTAGAAGAACGCGTTCACGATTTACTGGAACAAGTCGGCCTTATTCCACCAAAAGAAACAGCCGAGAAATATCCGCACCAGTTGTCTGGTGGACAGCGCCAACGTGTCAACTTAGCGCGTAATATCGCGGTTGGTGCCGAAGTGGTACTGGCTGATGAACCAACCTCCATGTTGGATGTGTCGATTCGTGCGGGTGTTCTCAACCTGATGGAAGAGATGAAGTTTGAAAAGCAGATGTCGCTGCTTTATATCACGCATGACATCGCCACCGCACGCTACATCGCCGAAGACTTAGCCGTCATGTACGTCGGACATATGGTGGAATGGGGCGATACCGAAGAGATCATTCACGATCCTCAGCACCCATATACTCAACTATTGGTTTCCGCAGTACCCGATCCTAGTAAATCGATACACGAGAAGCTCAAAGGGAACAAAGGCGAAATTCCACTTTGGACCCCGGTATCAACAGGCTGTCCTTTTGCTGGTCGATGCATGCAGGCGAGTGACAAATGTCGTGAACAACTTCCAGCGGTGACTCAGTTGTCTGATAACCACTTTGTTCGTTGTTACTTATTTGAATAATCACTAACGCACACCTTAATGTATTGAAGCCGCTGACATAACCTCATCGGTTTCAATGCCTTAGGTAAAAATATAAAACAAAGTCAGCACTCGCCCCCGACGGGTTGAGTGCTGACGAGAAATCAAAGATCTGGCTTGGAGATGTTTAATGCTGCTACTGATTAACCATATTGGTTATGAGCCACAAGGGCCAAAACAGGCGATACTAATGAGTAACACGCTCCGTGTTTCTTCCGATATCGCCCTGCTTGTTTGTGCAAACAGCCATCAAACGGTGTCGACTTTCGTTGTTGAACCACAAGCTAAAGTCGCACATTGGCATTTAGGTAGCTTTTATACGATCGACTTTTCTCAATACACCACTTCAGGACAGTATTACCTGCGTTTTGAAAATACCCACTCCCCTATTTTTGAAATTGGTGAAGGGATACTGATGAAAAAAACGTTTTCTGATGTATTGCACTACTTCAAATCACAACGTTGTGGTGGCATTTTCGACCAGCAAGATAAGCTCGTACCACTGCTTGGTACATCAACCACTGCCGATGTACACGGTGGCTGGTACGACGCTTCCGGTGACGTCAGTAAGTATCTGAGTCACCTTTCTTACGCCAACTATTTAAACCCTCAACAAACCCCAATGGTGGTTTGGAATATGCTAAAGGGATTGGCACAACTAGAACACCACTCGAGTTTTGCTGCATTTTCTCGCACTCGCCTTAAGGAAGAGGCGTTATTTGGTGCTGATTTTCTGATCCGCATGCAAAACTCCGAGGGGTTCTTTTATACAACGGTCTTTGACAAATGGAGCAAGGACATTAAGCAGCGAGAGATCTGCGCCTATGCCACTCAATCTGGCCACAAGTCTGACGATTATCAAGCCGGATTTCGTCAAGGGGGAGGTGTTGCGATTGCCGCTCTTGCGGTGGCAGCACGTTTAGATGTTCACGGTGATTTCACCTCAGAACACTATTTAACAGCGGCGGAGCATGGTTACTGGCATTTAAAAGAAAATAACACGCGCTATCTCGACGATGGTCAAGAAAACATCATTGATGCCTATTGCGCTCTGCTTGCATCGGTTGAGCTCTACCGCTCAACTCATCAAGCAAATTATCTACTTGAGTGTCGTCTTTGGGCACAAAGGTTATGCGCTTATCAACACAGCGACACTAACATCGCTCATTATTGGGCAGCCAATAGTGATGCCACTCGTCCTTATTATCACGCCGCCGAAGCTGGGCTACCAGTGATTGCACTGTGCGAATATCTCGAGATTGAAACAGAAGAACACCGCAAACAATCAGTCGTTCAAGTGATTGAGAATGCTTGCCGCTTTGAGCTCACCATCACTCATCAAGTCAGTAACCCATTTGGCTACCCACGCCAATATGTAAAACCTGTGAATGGCGACAAACGCTGCGCATTTTTTGTCGCTCACGACAATGAATCCGGCTACTGGTGGCAAGGCGAAAATGCGCGTTTAGGATCGCTCGCGTGTATGGCTTATCGCGCCCAAGCGTTCGTCAACGCGGATCTGCATGCCCCTTTAACCACCTTTGCACAAAACGCATTGAACTGGATTGTCGGATTAAATCCATACGATATGTGCATGCTCGATGGGCACGGTCGCAACAATCCAGACTACCTCCCCCACCTAGGCTTTTTTAATGCCAAAGGGGGAGTGTGTAATGGCATTACAGGCGGTTTTGAAGATGAAGAAGATATCGCTTTCAACCCAGCGAAACAGAAGGATGACATGATGCAAAACTGGCGTTGGGCTGAGCAATGGATTCCTCATGGTGCTTGGTATCTGCTGGCCATCACAACCCAGTTTTGCCACTTATCAACACCAGACTTAGAGAGGCAATCATGACTTTTTATTATGTCGGTATTGATGGAGGTGGCACATCATGTCGCGCACGCATCCGCAACGAGCAAGGCGCGCTGTTAGGTGAAGCGAAAAGCGGTAGCGCCAATATTTTATTGGGTGTGGAACTTGCCATGCAGGCAATCATTGATGCAATTACTCAAGCGGCGCACCAAAGCGGGCTGACGAAAGAGAATTTTGCTCAGATGCACGTGGGTCTTGCTCTGGCTGGTGCAGAACAAAAATCCGCATGGCATGCGTTTATGTCTCAGACACATCCTTTTGCTTCACTAACGCTCAACACAGATGCTTACGGTGCCTGTATTGGTGCTCATAATGGCGACGATGGCGCAATTATGATCGCGGGAACGGGCTCTTGTGGCCTATTTTTACACGCAGGGCAGCAGCATGTGGTCGGTGGACGTGAGTTTCCCATATCCGATCAAGGCAGCGGTGCCATCATGGGGTTACGCCTAATCCAGCGCGTGTTGCTCATTGCAGATGGTATCGGCGAGCCTTCATTATTAAGCGCTCATGTGATGCAACATTTTAACCACGATGTTGATCAGATTGTCGAATGGTCAAAAACCGCACTCCCACGCGACTATGGCCAGTTCTCTCCCGTTATTTTTTCTCTAGCGCAACAAGGTGATGCGCTGGCGATCGAGCTTCTCAAACAAACTGCGGCAGACATCGAAATGTTTCTTGTCGCTCTTCATAACAAAGGAGCCAAGCGGATCTGCCTCATGGGTAGCATTGCAGAGCGTATCTTGTATTGGCTTTCTCCACCAGTACAACAGTGGATTGTTCAACCTCAATTCGACGCTATCGAAGGCGCGATTATGTTTGCCGGCAAAGCCGAGCATAATTTGTATTAAGGAATCACTATGAGCTATCGAATTGACTTTGCGGTACTCTCAGAACAGAAGCAATTTTGCCGTTTTGGTTTAACGTTCCATAACTTAAGCGATCAAGACCTACAAGACTGGTCGTTACATTTTGTGATTGATCGCTTCATTCAGCCAGACAGCATCACCCATGGCAACGTAGTGCAAATAGGCAGTTTCTGCTCATTAACGCCAGATATGACCGTGCTTGCTGCAAACTCACATTTTTACTGTGAATTTAGCATCAAAACCGCCCCTTTCCATTTTTACACTGATGGCGTAAAGCACGCTTTTGTTCAATGCAATGGTGAGCAACCGATCGAACGTCATGATGTGATCGTAACTCCGATTGCTCTCGCCTCGCCTTATCGTGAGCGCAGTGAAATACCCACAACAGAAGCCGCGAGCCTCAGCCTCATTCCATTACCAAACAAGATTGAATCCGGCACAGGGCATTGCACCTTAACGACTTCGAGCCAGATTACCTTGCAATCCACATGCGCTGAGCAAGCTGCGACTTGGTTACAACAGGAACTCAACCGTATATTTGATTTTCAGCCCAAACCCATTGGCAGCGCTGATATTATCTACCGCACTAACCCGACCTTTGACGAGGGCGCGTATCAACTCAACGTCGATCGTACCGGCATTCGCTTAGAGGCGAGTGGTCATCAAGGCTTTATGTATGCTAGCGCGACCCTGTTGCAGTTGATTCAAGTTCAAGATCAATCGTGGTTAGTCCCCTGCGTCAAAATCAGTGATGCGCCACGCTTTAAGTACCGAGGCATGATGCTCGACTGTGCGCGCCATTTTCATGGAATCGAGACAGTTAAGCGGCTTATTAACCAATTAGCGCATTACAAATTCAATACGTTCCATTGGCATTTGACCGATGACGAAGGATGGCGTATCGAAATTAAAGCACTGCCACAACTCACCGACATCGGTGCATGGCGAGGGGTTGATGAAGTGCTCGAACCTCAATACAGCTTGTTAACGCAGCGCCACGGTGGTTTCTATACACAACAAGAGATCAAAGAGGTTATCGCATACGCTCAAGAGCGTGGTATCACAGTGATCCCTGAAATTGATGTTCCCGGACATTGCCGCGCCGCGATCAAATCTCTGCCTCATCTGCTGGCCGATGAAGAGGATCAATCACACTATCGCAGCATTCAATATTACAACGATAACGTCCTCTCCCCCGCCCTTGAAGGAACGTATGAGTTCTTAGATATCGTCTTGCAAGAAGTCTCTGAGCTATTTCCATCCCCCTTTATCCATATTGGTGCCGACGAAGTGCCCGATGGGGTCTGGATTAACAGCCCTAAATGTCAACAACTGATGGCTGATAATGGCTATACCGAGGCCAAAGAATTACAAGGACACTTACTACGTTATGCCGAACAAAAACTGCGTACGCTTGGCAAACGCATGGTCGGCTGGGAAGAAGCGCATCATGGCAATAAGGTCAGTAAAGATACTGTTATCTACTCTTGGCTTTCTGAAGCGGCGGCATTGAACTGCGCGAAACAGGGGTTTGATGTGATTTTACAACCCGGTCAGTACACGTATCTGGATATTGCTCAAGATTATGCACCAGAAGAACCGGGCGTTGACTGGGCTGGTGTCACCCCATTAGAAAAAGCCTATCGCTATGAACCCTTAGCCGAAGTGCCCGAAAACGATCCACTCCGTAAGCGAATTCTCGGTATTCAGTGCGCTTTATGGTGTGAATTAATCAATAACCCACAGCGTATGGAATACATGATTTACCCACGCTTAACTGCACTCGCCGAAGCAGGATGGACCCATAAAGTGCATCGTGATTGGCAAGATTATCTGTCACGGCTCAAAGGACATCTGCCTATGTTGGACAAGCAAGGCATCCGTTACCGAGCACCATGGAAATAAACACAACACTTGGAGTCGGCATTACCTCTCCTTGGTTTTCACTAGCATAATTTTTGGCTGCAAAAGACGCAGTTTGTTTAAAAGGAAATGACAATGAAATACGGCTATTTCGATAACGACAATCGTGAATATGTCATCACACGCCCTGACGTTCCAGCGCCTTGGACCAACTACTTAGGGACAGAAAAATTCTGCACCGTGATCTCTCATAACGCGGGCGGTTACTCTTTTTACAATTCACCAGAATATAACCGTGTTACCAAATTTCGCCCGAACGCTTCTTTTGATCGCCCGGGGCACTATGTTTACTTACGTGACGATGCAACTGGCGACTATTGGTCTATTTCTTGGCAACCCGTAGCAAAAAGCTTAGAAGAAGCGAAGTATGAAGTCCGCCACGGCCTCTCTTACTCCAAATTCAAATGTGAATACAGCGGCATTACTGCCACTAAAACTCTCTTTGTACCGAAAGGCGAAGATGCTGAAATTTGGGATGTCGTCATTAAAAACGATTCCACAGAGACTCGCACTATCAGCGCTTTTTCGTTTGTTGAATTCTCTTTTAGTCACATTCAATCCGATAACCAAAACCATCAGATGTCGCTTTACTCTGCAGGTACCGCTTATCACGCGGGTGTGATTGAGTACGATCTTTACTACAACACCAATGATTTCGAAGGCTTTTACTACTTAGCCTCGACGTTTGATCCAGACTCTTATGATGGACAACGCGATACCTTCCTTGGCTTGTATCGTGACGAAGCCAATCCCATTGCAGTAGAACGTGGTCACTGCTCGAACAGCGCGCAAACCTGCTACAACCATTGCGGTTCGCTGCACAAACAATTTGTGATCCAACCGGGTGAAGAAGTTCGCTTTGCTTATATTTTGGGAATTGGTAAAGGCAATGGCGCGCGTTTGCGTGCTAAGTACCAAGACTTGGCTAATGTCGATGCCGCTTTTGCTGGGATCAAAGCGCATTGGGATGAACGTTGTGCGAAATTCCAAGTAAAATCACCGAATGAAGGCCTTGATACCATGATCAACACTTGGACGCTTTATCAAGCGGAAACGTGTGTGGTGTGGTCTCGCTTTGCCTCTTTCATTGAAGTGGGCGGTCGTACTGGCCTTGGTTACCGTGATACGGCGCAAGATGCCATTTCAGTACCGCACGCAAACCCGAAGATGACCCGTAAACGCTTGGTTGATCTGCTTCGTGGTCAAGTCAAAGCGGGCTATGGCCTACACCTATTTGATCCTGACTGGTTTGATCCAGAAAAAGCGGATGTCAAACCATCAAAATCGCCAACCGTTGTACCAACACCAAGTGATGAAGATAAGATCCACGGCATTGAAGATACGTGTTCTGACGATCATCTCTGGCTCGTTCCAACCATCTGTAAATACGTGATGGAAACAGGTGAAACATCCTTCTTTGATGAAGTGATCCCTTACGCCGATGGTGGCAATGCAACGGTTTACGAACACATGAAGGCGGCGCTTAACTTCTCGGCAGAATACGTGGGGCAAACAGGTATCTGCAAAGGCTTACGCGCTGACTGGAACGATTGCTTGAACTTAGGTGGTGGCGAATCATCTATGGTTTCTTTCCTCCACTTTTGGGCACTGCAAGAGTTTATTGACCTTGCAAAATACCGTGACAATGCAGAGGACGTTGCGAAATACACCGAAATGGCGGCGAACGTACGTGAAGCTTGTGAAACTCACCTTTGGGATGAAGAAGGTGGCTGGTATATCCGTGGCCTAACGAAAAATGGCGACAAGATAGGAACTGCTCAGCAAACTGAAGGTCGAGTTCACCTTGAATCAAACACACTCGCCGTCTTATCGGGCGCAGTGTCGCAAGAGCGTGGTGAAAAAGCGATGGATGCCGTTGATGAGAATCTATTCTCCGAATACGGTCTACATCTGAACGCACCTTCCTTCTCAACCCCTAATGATGACATCGGTTTCGTTACTCGTGTTTATCAAGGTGTTAAAGAAAATGGCGCTATTTTCTCACATCCAAACCCTTGGGCATGGGTTGCAGAAACGAAGCTTGGCCGTGGTGATCGAGCCATGAAGTTCTACGACGCATTAAACCCTTATAACCAAAACGACATCATTGAAAAGCGCGTTGCCGAACCTTACTCATACGTGCAGTTCATTATGGGACGAGATCACCAAGATCACGGCCGTGCGAACCATCCATGGTTAACAGGTACGTCTGGTTGGGCCTACTTTGCCGTCACCAACTTCATTTTGGGTGTTCGTGTCGGTTTTGATGGCCTCGTCGTCGACCCATGCATTCCTACCAATTGGCCTGGTTTTGAAGTCACTCGCCAATGGCGCGGCGCGACTTACAACATCACAGTGCAAAACCCGAACTCCGTCAGTAAAGGGGTGAAAACAATCACAGTGAATGGCGAAGCAGTAGAAGGCGTGATTCCTGTCATGGCACAAGGCAGTGTCAACGATGTAGTGGTTATTCTCGGTTAACGCGATTTGAGCCTCAGCGCGAAGGAGCTGAGGCTCAACATTAGTCCCACAAGGATTTTATTATGATCAAATTTGGTACAGGTGGCTGGCGCGCCTTTATTGGTGAAGAGTTTACCAAAGACAACGTCTGTCTAGTGGCTCAATCACTTGCCAACATCATTAACCACGAAAATGTGGCTAACAACGGGTTCGTTATCGGCTACGACCGCCGCTTTCTTTCTGACAAAGCCGCACGTTGGTTTGCGCAAGTCTTAGCAGCGAATGGCGTGGTGGTAAGCTTTATCGATAAGTTTGTTCCCACCCCTATTGTGATGTTCAAGGCCAAAGAGATGAATTGCGCCTATTCGGCGTGTATTACGGCATCCCACAACCCTGCGGACTACAACGGCATTAAAGTGTTCATTGAAGGTGGACGAGACGCTGATGAGGTGATCACACAAAAGATTGAACAGCAAATCGCGTCACTGACGCTTGCCGATGTAAAACACGTCGAATTTGAACAAGCGCTGCAAGATAAATCGATTGTCATCATAAATCCAATGAATGAGTTTGTGGATTCAATCATCAATTTTATCGATATTGAAGCGATCAAAAAAGCCAACCTGCGTGTGTTGATTGACCCCATGTTTGGCGTCGCGAAAAATGCATTGCAGACGGTTCTGATCAATGGCCGCTGCGATGTGGATGTGATCAATGATGGCAAAAACCCCGATTTTGGCGGTTTAATGCCTTCCCCTAATGCAGCGACTCTTTATCGTCTCAAACATTTAGTGGCCGCAGAAGGTTACGATATTGGGATAGGTACCGATGGCGATGCAGACCGACTTGGTATTATTGATGAGAAAGGCAACTTCATCCATCCTAATGAAGTACTGATCCTGCTTTACTACTACCTGCTTGAATATAAGGGTTGGAAAGGATCCGTGGTGCGTAATATCGCCACCACCCACCTGCTGGATAAAATTGCCGCTGACCACGATGAGAAAAGTTTTGAAGTCCCCGTTGGCTTTAAACACATCAGCTCACAAATGGAAGCGGATGATTCACTGATTGGTGGTGAGAGCTCCGGCGGTTTAACCATTCGTGGACACATCAAAGGTAAAGATGGGGTTTTTGCATCGAGTTTGTTGGTTGAAATGATCAGCGTGACAGGTAAAAAACTCTCCGAATTACTGGGGGAAATTTACGCGAAATACGGTTACGCCTACACCGCAGAAGGTGACTGTAAATTTAAAGCCGCACAAAAAGAGTCGTTGTATAACAAAATCTACGTTGAGAAACAGTTGCCTCAATTTGAGTATGAGATTGAGAAAGTCAGTTACGAAGACGGAGCCAAAGTCTACTTTAAAAACGGCGGCTGGGTTATTGCTCGTTTCTCTGGCACTGAACCATTGCTACGCATTTTTGCCGAAATGGCGGATAAAGACACTGCAGAACGTGTTCTTCAACAGGTGAAAGATTTTCTATCGTTATAGCTTTTACCCACTTCGACTCAAATTTGAGTCGCTATACCCGCACAGTATGAAGAGGTTGTAGGTATATCGATGAAGAACACTTGCCCGGCGTCACGCCGGGCTTTTTTTAAAAAGCCAACACACCTTGCGTATCAATGCTGACTGCAACATTTTGCCCAACGCTCAACGGCTGTGAAGAACTCGCCAGCAACTTACTGCCATACGCATCAATCACATAACGGCAGTGATCGCCCATGAATTGCTGCTCTAACACGCGGACTTTGCTCTCTTGCTGCGCACTAATTTGAATGTGTTGTGGCCGCAGTAGTAATTCGCATTTGGCTTCAAGCTCAATAGGTTGCTGAGCTTTGGCGTCTACTACACCTAAATCGGTCTCAAATTGCCATTCTGAAATTCGTTTGGCGCTTAAATAACTTCCACCACCTAAGAAATCGGCCACAAATTTACTCGACGGTTGGTAGTACAGCTCTGATGCGGTGCCATATTGCTCAATCACACCGTGGTTCATTACCGCCATTTTATCAGCAAAAGCAAAAGCTTCTTCGCGGCTATGGGTCACAAAAATAGCCGTCACACCCTGCTTTTTAAAAATGTTGCGAATTTCGCCAATCAACTCATGACGAACTTGGGTATCGATATTGGAAAACGGCTCATCAAGCAGCAGTAGATCCGGTTTATACGCCAAGGAGCGAGCAATCGCCACTCGCTGCTGCTGCCCACCCGATAGTTGATGAGGATAACGATCCCCCAGCCCCGCTAAGTGCACTAATGCCAACATCTCTTCGACTTTCGCTTTGCGCTCGGTTTGAGAGAGTTGACGCAATCCAAACGCGATATTTTCCGCAACAGTTAAGTGAGGAAACAGCGCATAATCTTGGAAAATCATCCCTATGTTTCGCGCTTCCGGTGGCAACCAATGTTGACCATCATCAATCGTCACACAATTAAGGCTCATCACCCCAGAGCTGAGTGGCAACAAACCCGCAACGGCTTTCAATAAGGTCGTTTTACCACAACCACTTGCTCCTAATAAACAGACGATTTCTCCCTGTTTTACTTCCAGCGACAGTGATTGTAAAACCGTTTGGTTTTCATATTTGCAAGTCAAATCATGAATAGACAGCGCACAACTCATCAGTGATTTTGCTCCAGTGAACGGTTAACAACGATAAGCGGAATTAAACCAACCGCGACCAAGAGTATCGCAGGCAAAGCAGCCACTTCTAATTGTTCATCCGATGCGTAGTTATAAACATAGGTCGCCAAGGTTTCGAAATTGAACGGACGCAATAATAAAGCGGCATTCAGCTCTTTCATTGACTCAATAAACACCAACAACCCAGCGATAAGCGTACCACGGCGGATCAATGGCAGATGAACTCGCCACAGCATAGCGTTCGATCGATAACCCATAGTTCGAGCCGCCATATCCAAAGAAGGTGAGACTTTATTAAGACTACTTTCTATGCTACCAATCGCCACGGCCGAAAAACGCACCACTAAAGCAAAAATAATAGCAAACATCGAACCAGAAAAGATAAGACCCGGTCGCCCCCACTGCATCGCTTTAGCAACATCATTGACCCAATGATCCATAAACAGCACCGGAACCATCACACCAATCGCTAACACGGTTCCGGGAACCGCATACCCCATAGAAGACAAGCGCATAAAGGCTAAAGTCACCCCGTTGGCGTTCAACCGATGGCAAAAATTCACGACCAAAGCAATCAACACCGCCACCAGCGCGGCCGTCAACGAAACCGTTAAGCTATTGATCGCAAAGTCTTGGAACTCCGAAGTCCAACTTTTCGCAAAATAGTGATAAGCGAATGAGACCAACTGCAATAAAGGCAGCAGAAACGCGAGCGCAACTAGCCCCCAACACCAACACAAAGCGGCCCATTTTTTCCACCCTTGCAACTGATAGCGAAAATCTTCATGGCTGTTAAATTGACTTTGAAATAATTTCTGTTTACGACGGCTATAGCGCTCTGCGCTCAGCAGTAATAATACAATCACCAACATGATGGCGGATATTTTCGCTGCCGCATTCAAATTAGAATAACCGAGCCAAGTGTCATACACCGCAGTCGTTAGGGTATTAACGGCAAAGTAACTCACCGTACCAAAATCTCCCACCGTTTCCATCGCCACTAAGGAGAGGCCAACCGCCATCGCGGGCCGTGCAAGCGGCAGTGAAATAAGACGAAAACTCTGCCACGGAGAGCATTTTAATAGACGAGCGGATTGCAATAAGGAGACGTTTTGTTCCATGAATGCTGCACGGCACAGTAGGTAAACATATGGGTACAGCACCAGCGCAAGCACAATGCTTGCCCCGCCCAAACTGCGAATGTCGGGAAACCAGTAATCACCTGCGCCCCAACCCGTAATATCTCTAAGTAACACTTGCACTGGGCCTGCGTAGTCAAACCAACTGGTAAAGATGTAACCGATAATGTAGCCGGGCATCGCAAGTGGTAACACCAAAGCCCATTGTAAAATGCGTTCGGTAGGCAGCTTACACATCGCCATTAACCAAGCACTGGGAATGCCAAATAGCAAAGAAAGCCCCATCACACAGAACGTCAATACGACGGTATTAAAGGTATAGGTGGGCATCACGGTTGACATGAGATGAGCAAAAACCTCATCACTTTGTCCCGCAGCGGTAATAAAGATGGCTAAGATCGGCAAAACCAGTAGCACAGTGACACTGGCACTACTGGTTTTCCATAATGTATTTTTTTCTTTCATTGCCTAATTACAATAAGGCTTACTGACACATAAATGCGTTTGCAAATACATCTCATGCCCCTTCAATAGAATAGGGGCACTGTTATACCCCTAGAACCGATTAAAGGTCAAATTTCACTTCATCAAGCAGCTTAATTGCCGCGGCATGATTGTCGGCAATTTTTTCGAGCGGCAGTGGATCTGCTTTAAAATCGCCCCATGAAGCGACTAGTGCAGAACGCTCAACACCTGCTTTTACTGGGTATTCAAAGTTGACGTCAGCGTACATGTGCTGTGCTTTATCGCTGGTCAAAAACTCCATCAGCTTAACTGCGTTTTCTTTGTTAGGCGCGTACTTCGCCATCGCCATACCACTCACGTTAACGTGCGTGCCTTGCGCATTCTGGCCGGGGAAGTTGATGTAGACGGCTTCAGCCCATGATTTTTGCTTATCATCAGCTAACATTTTCCCTAAATAATAGCTATTACCCAATGAGACATCACACAAACCTTCTTTAATCGCTTTAACTTGGTCACGATCGTTACCTTGAGGCTTACGTGCTAAATTTGCTTTGACACCTTCAAGCCAAACTTTAGTGCTCGCTTCGCCTTGCTCTGCAATCATGGATGCAACCAGCGCCACGTTGTAAGGGTGCTTACCACTACGAGTACAGATTTTGCCTTTAAATTCAGGCTTCGCGAGGTCAGCGTAATTGAAGTCATCACCCAGCTTGCCTACGCGATCGCGTGATGAGTAGACGCTACGGGTACGTATTGTTAGTGCAAACCACTCATCTGCGCTATCGCGATATTGGGCGGGAATGTTAGTTTCAATGGTTTTGTTATCCACCGCTTGGACTAAACCTTTTTCAGATAACTCAAAAAGACGGCTAAATTCTGAGGTTAAAATCACATCAGCAGGGCTGTACTCACCCTCTTGTACCAATTTCTCAGCAATCCCTTCTTTCGCAAACTTCACATTCACTTTAATGCCCGTTTGTTGAGTGAACTCTTTAAACATCGGCTCAATCAAAAATGGTTGGCGGTATGAGTAAACGTTAACCTCCTCTGCCGCCATCGCGCTCGGAGCCATCACACTACATGCCATCGCAGACAGAGTAAGCAGTTTCTTCATTTCTAGTTCCCTTTAAAATTGGTAATGATAA
>NZ_NDIO01000050.1:0-4244 GCF_002241085.1 Vibrio sp. V03_P4A6T147 | reverse complement strand
CTATGAGTTATTGTGGAATATTGGTTCTAACAACGGTTATCTGCACCTAGTCGGCATCATGCAGAAATTTGTTGACCAAGCGATTTCCGCTAATACCAACTACGACCCCAGCGCGTATGAAAGTGGCAAAGTGCCAATGAAACAGTTGCTGCAAGATCTGCTGACGGCATATAAATTTGGTGTGAAAACCTTGTACTATCACAACACTCGTGATGGCGCGAAGGATGATCAAAAAGACGCAGTACAGGCACAAGATGATGATTGTGCGGGCGGCGGTTGTAAGATCTAACTCTATTTCACTCAACGTATTCAATAATGCTCCCCACGCAGGGGAGCTTAAAAGGGATTGAGGCATTTATGGCTTACAGTACTTTTTCTCAAAAAAAGAATGATCAACTCAAAGAACCGATGTTTCTTGGCCAATCGGTTAACGTGGCTCGTTACGACCAGCAAAAGTTTGAAATTTTTGAAAAACTGATAGAAAAACAGCTCTCGTTCTTCTGGCGTCCAGAAGAAGTCGACGTATCGAGTGATCGCATTGATTACAACAAGCTTCCAGATCATGAAAAGCACATTTTCATCTCGAACTTAAAATATCAAACGCTACTAGATTCAATCCAAGGTCGCAGCCCTAACGTGGCACTGCTACCGCTGGTTTCGCTTCCTGAAGTGGAAACATGGATTGAAACCTGGTCATTTTCAGAAACGATCCACTCACGTTCATACACTCATATTATTCGTAATATTGTGAATGATCCGGGTATTGTGTTTGATGACATCGTCGAAAATGAACACATATTGAAACGCGCAAAAGACATTGCGCACTATTACGATGATCTGATCCAACTGTCTAATGACTATCACCGTTTTGGTGAAGGAACACATCAGATTAATGGTGAGAGCGTCAAAATTAGCTTAGGTGACCTGAAACGTAAACTTTATCTTTGCTTGATGTCAGTCAATGCGTTGGAAGCGATTCGTTTCTATGTCAGCTTCGCCTGCTCATTTGCCTTTGCAGAGCGCGAATTGATGGAAGGTAACGCCAAAATCATCAAGTTGATTGCACGTGATGAAGCTTTGCACCTGACAGGTACACAGCATATGATCAACTTGCTGCGTAATGGACAAGACGATTTCGCCTTCTTACAAATCGCTGAAGAGTGCAAGCAAGAGTGTTTTGATTTGTTCAAAGCGGCTGCTGAACAAGAAAAAGAGTGGGCTGAATATCTGTTTAAAGATGGTTCGATGATTGGTTTAAACAAAGACATTCTGTGCCAATACGTTGAATACATCACCAACGTTCGTATGCAAGCGGTTGGTTTAGATATCGCCTACCCCGGCGCAACATCAAACCCAATTCCTTGGATTAATGCGTGGTTGTCTTCAGACAACGTACAAGTTGCACCTCAAGAAGCAGAAATCAGCTCCTACCTTGTAGGCCAAATTGACAATGAAGTTCGTGCCAATGACTTCGAGGACTTTGAGCTGTAATGGCGACCATTAAAATCAACAAAGTTACAACCATAGAATCAAACTCTTCCAATACTTTATTGGAAAGTATGGAGAGTGCGGGGCTAGAGCCAGAGTACAACTGTCGCGATGGTCACTGCGGTGCCTGTCGCTGCACGCTCGTTAAAGGCGAAGTGGAATATGTTGGTTTTGCGATGGCTTACACAGAGCGCAATGAAATATTGCCCTGTATTTGTAAAGCCAAAAGCCACGTGGAACTTGCTGGTGTTAATTATCGACCCAAAGCAAGGCGAGCCTAATCTCGATCTGCCAATAGTGCACTGTTAACGCATCACACATTGGCGCGTTAAAAAGGTAAAGCCAGAGCTATGCTCTGGCTTTATACATTCCTAGAAGAATGCCATCAGCTGTACCCATTGATACGGATTTGTTAGCGATTTCTCTGCCATCCCCATCAAACAATGAAAGTCTATATCCTTGATAGCTAGGCGTATCTAAGTCTGATGGAGCGTTGAGCCATAAAGAAACAACATCACTCATTTCATTACTCAATGCCTCACCTAAGATCACTTTTTGACTTGCAACTTTATACCAAACTAAAATTTTCGATTGGTTAAACATGTCAGCCTCCTGCTGAATTTCATCGAGCGGACTGACAGTGTACAGAGAAAAGGTGTGCAAAAAAGACCCAATTTTGAAACAATTTTATCTGATGCGTGAAATCATGAGCTTAGTCTTTAGACGAAATAATCATAAGCTAAGCACCTCACCGAACCTACGGAATAAGCCAAAAAATCATGCAGTTACCACCCGATACAATTTGAATACAAAGAACTTAATTATCAACAGCTTAGGTTTAAAAATACGCTAACACATTGAGTTAATTAGCCAATGACGCTCGCAGGTAAAAACATCTCTTTGACGGAGATTAGTGCCCCATACTGAGCAAAAATAGGCTTATTCGATAAATAGCGGCGTAACATATCAGCCGCGATGGTCCCCATTAACTCCCTCTGCTCATCGGAGCTGTAACGACGCTTGAATTTGAGGATCTGTCCCCACTCTCCCTGTGGAGCCGATAAAGCTAGGCTAAATTGATCATCATTTAATACACCAGTCACGAGCGATAACGAAGTAGAACACTTTTCCTTCGTTGCGCCAGCAAGCGCTAATGACGCCGCGAGTGGATCTTGATCGCCTAAGCCCGATTCAACGTTGCGGCTCAAAATCCAGCAGTGACCGCTCAACGCTTCCACTTGCTCGTTACTTAACAACCAACTGGCGAGCCAACCTTTGGTCGCTTGTTCTGCAATAGAGATCGATAATCCTTTGTCTTGCATTAAATGACCGATATGCGTGAGCATAGGTTCATCGACACTCACAACATGTTGTTCCAAATGCTGGTAGATGATCTGTAGTAGTTTTACTCGGCGTTCTAAATCACTTTTCGGACCAAACAATTTCACCTCAATAAAAGGCAGATAAGAACGATACCCCAGCATATACCCTTCCGGTAAGACTAATTTATCCAACTTATCTGAAATGGCCGATTCCGATGAACCCAGAGTGAATAAACGGCTGCACTCTAATCCCGTTTGTTGTGGGTATGTCGCTAGCAAGTCAGGTAAAATCTGTTCAGAGACCATCAGCTTAAACTCTTTGGGTACTCCGGGGGTGAAATAACAAACACAATCATTAATCTGAACTTTAAAGCCGCAAGCCGTCCCTATTGGGTTATCAATGATGTCAGAGAACTCAGGTAACATCGCTTGTTTGAGGTTACTTTCTGGCATCACAACACCACGCTGCGCAAAAAATTCGTCCAGTTTT
Source organism: Vibrio sp. V03_P4A6T147 (assembly GCF_002241085.1). Lineage (NCBI taxonomy): Bacteria > Pseudomonadati > Pseudomonadota > Gammaproteobacteria > Vibrionales > Vibrionaceae > Vibrio > Vibrio sp. V03_P4A6T147. Next base: position 944 of record NZ_NDIO01000050.1, on the reverse strand, counting down.
TGCTTCCACAGCACAGACAACACCAACTTTTGGTCCGCCGCTTGAGCCGCCGCCGCCGCACTTAAATCATCAGACGTTGGGCCGAGCCCACCATTCACGATCAATACATCATTATTGAAACTGAGCATCAGTAACTCTTCAACCAAGGCTTGCTGGCTATCGCCTACCGTTGATCGTTTTACTAACGAAAAACCGTGCTGGAAGAACTCACTGGATAACCAAGCAGCATTGGTATCGACAATATCGCCATGGAGCACTTCCTCACCCGTGCTTAACATTGCTATTTTCAACATATCATGGTGTCCTTTTGTGTACGATTACAGGTGTGCTATCAATCAATACGGCAGAGAATAAAGTGCAATATATAACGCTTTGAATGCTATTTTTCTCATAAGTTTCCTTATTTACATAATTTGCTGTTTTCATCACCGCCGCTTTAATGGATAATTGTGATTCTGATCATTAAAAACAAAACTTTGGAGCCCTCCGTGTCAAAGAAAAGCATCATACCATTGATGTTATCGTTTTCGGCTTGTGCTAGTGCCACTGCATACGATTTCAACCAACACATTGAGTTTTCCTATACGGTCGACTGCAATCAAATTTCTTGTTTTAATGACGATCCGAATATTTACCAATCGAACTCTCCATTTTTAGCAAGCTTAGCAGAGTCGCAACCGCTAAACCTTGAAGAGCCCGCGCTGCCTAAATATCTTACCGTGCAAGATACAAAAGACTGGGACTATCTCAAAGGCCAAACCTACACCATCTTAGGATTAAGCGTAGCAACCGTTGGTTTAATGACATTTTTGCCTGCATCCATTACCAAATGGGATGAAGAGGATCGCAGCATAAGCGGCATAGGCAGCAAATGGAAAGATAACGTATCATCCGGCCCCACTTGGGATAGAGATGAGCATTATCTCAACTACATTATGCACCCC
>NZ_NDIO01000416.1:0-4270 GCF_002241085.1 Vibrio sp. V03_P4A6T147 | reverse complement strand
ATCATAAGAAAATAGACTCACATCCACAACTCTAAATAGTAAAAATTCCGCCGCCGAACCACTATATTTATAACCTCCGTTGAATATTCACCCCTCTTTACAGCATTTTAAATGAGCGTAGAATCCACCGCGCTTTCTATTTTCCCCTATTTTCAATAAGGTTATCAATTATGTTTGCCGTATATGAATCCTATAAAGCCGGTCTGCTACGACCAAAACAGTGGCTAAATAATATCAGTGCAGGTTTGATTGTAGGGGTTGTCGCTCTGCCACTGGCAATGGCATTTGCTATTGCTTCTGGCGTGAAACCGGAGCAAGGGATATACACCGCCATTATTGCAGGCGTTATCGTTTCACTGTTTGGCGGCTCGCGAGTGCAGATAGCCGGCCCAACGGGCGCTTTCATCGTGATACTTGCTGGAATTGTTAGCCAGTATGGGGTCAGCGGGTTGCAGATAGCCACTATGATGGCCGGTGTGATTCTATTGGTTCTGGGGGTCGCAAAACTCGGTAGCATCATCCGCTATATTCCTGACCCCGTAATCGTCGGCTTCACCAGCGGTATCGGTGTCATTATCTGGGTTGGGCAATGGCAAGAATTCTTCGGCCTCCCCAAGATCGAAGGTGAGCATTTTCATCAAAAATTAGTGTCTATTTTCCATGCCTTTCCGCAGATGGATTGGGCCACCACAAGCCTTGCATTATTTTCACTCACGCTGGTTATCTTCGGCCCTAAGATCCCGAAACTCTCGAAAGTACCAGGGCCGCTGCTTGCTCTCGTCACCGTTACCGTGTTGCAATATTTTGTTGGCTTTGAAGGGATCCGCACGATTGGATCGGCTTTTGGAGGCATACCTCAAGGACTGCCAGAGTTTTCGCTTCCAGAAGTTAGCTTCTCTCAAATTATTCTATTGATTGGCCCTGCTTTTGCGATTGCCATGCTAGGTGCGATTGAATCATTGCTTTCGGCGGTGGTCGCCGATGGTATGGCGGGCACCAAACACAACTCAAACCAAGAATTAGTCGGCCAAGGTATCGCTAATATCGTTGCTCCTCTCTTCGGTGGTATTGCAGCAACAGGCGCCATTGCACGTACTGCAACCAATATACGCAACGGGGGGACAAGCCCACTTTCGGGCGTGGTGCACTCGCTCACTCTGGTCATTATCCTTATTGCACTTGCACCATTAGCCGTCAATATTCCACTGGCAGTACTCAGTGCGATTTTGTTCGTCGTAGCATGGAACATGAGTGAAGTTCCCCACTTTATTAAATTGGTTAAACGTGCACCCAAAGCCGATGTGGTTATTTTGTTGCTAACATTTGGATTAACCGTGTTTGCTGACTTAGTTGTCGCCGTCAACATCGGGGTGATCATCGCTACCCTTCACTTTGTAAAACGTATGGCATCTAGTGTTGAGGTAAAAGCCAATACACACCATGAGCTCAGTGCTGAGCTGCTTCGTCATGGGCAAACTCAGTTACCAAGAGAGCTCGCCGTTTATGCCTTAGAAGGCCCATTTTTCTTTGCTGCGGCTGAAACCTTTGAGCGTGTGATGAGCAGCATTCAAGAGCAGCCAGAAATTTTAATTATTCGCCTTAAATGGGTTCCATTTATGGACATTACTGGCCTGCAATCCATTGAGGAAATGATCGAAAACTTCCATAAAAAGAATGTGCAAGTGTTGATCTCTGGTGCAAATACTCGTGTTGCAATGAAACTGAAAAAAGCGGGTATTGTTGATTTGGTCGGTGAAGATAATTTCTTTAGTCAATTCGATGATGCGCTTAGCGTTAGCCTACAACGTTTGAATATCAGTACGGCTCAATAAAGCTCATTGGACCTATACATTTTTGGCCTTTAGCCTCCGGTTAAAGGCCTTTGACAGACCCGTCCCTCTTACCTTAATCACCCAATTTTCCGCAGCCCTCCTTAACTCTTTTTAAAACGCACACCTCAACCACCAACAGATTATTAACCAATGCAACAATAACAAAACAAATGACCATGTTATCTGAGAATAACAGCTCTTTTGTTTGAATACTTAACCTTGATTAATGAATAGTATTGCAAGCCATCTTAAAAATAGATATTCTTGCCTGCAATGACTAAATAGAGCTATTTAGTGCATTTTTATGCCACCAGTTGGTGACTATTGACCCGCAGTAATACGAGACACGACATGCAAGATAACGCTCAAACTATTGAAGCTCCTGTAGCACCAACACAAAGTAGCTTTTGGATGTTTTTCATCCCTTCGTTAATTGGTCTATTTTTGTTTATGGCGCCAATTAGCTACCAAGGTGACTTAACCATTCCAGTTGCCGTCCTTGCTAAATCTATCCAAGCTATTTTGGGTGATTACCTTGTTGCAATAGTGACAGTGATCATCGCCTTTATGTCTGCAGCTTCCATTTTATGTAAAATTTTTCAACCTGCATTCATTACAAAGAGTCCTTTCTTAAATGGGCTTTTTAATCCATCTGCTCTTTGGTTAGCCGTCCGTGTATTTGGTGGTATCGCCGTCATCATGACGTTTTTCCAAATCGGCCCTAAGGCTATCTGGGAAGAAAACACTGGCGGTATGGTTCTTGAGGGTTTATTACCCACTTTATTTTCTGTATTTATTTTTGCAGGGCTTTTGCTGCCTTTACTGCTTAACTTCGGGCTACTGGAGCTATTTGGTAGTTTATTAAGCAGAATCATGCGTCCAGTTTTCAACCTTCCAGGCCGTAGCGCAATCGACTGCATGGCTTCTTGGTTGGGCGACGGTAGTGTCGGTATTTTGCTGACCAGCAAACAGTACGAAAGCAAATTCTACACACAGCGTGAAGCCGCTATTGTTGGTACAACGTTTTCTGCCGTTTCAATTACCTTCAGCTTAGTCGTTATTGCGCAAGTTAAGCTAGAGCATCTGTTCCTACCTTTTTATGGCACCATTTGCCTTGCAGGCTTTGTTGCAGCGATCATCATTCCTCGCCTGCCACCATTAAGTTTCAAAAAGAACACTTATATTGATGGTACCTCTCCAGCTAAAGATGCCGATGCAGTTCCAAGCGGACATACCTCGTTCTCATGGGGGATGGAATTAGCACTGGCGAAAGCAAGCCAAGTTAAATCTGCGAAATCGATCTTCGCTGAAGGCATGCGTAACGCTGTTGATATGGTGTTTGGTGTGCTACCTGTCGTGATGGGCTTGGGTACTCTGGCTCTGATTGTTGCGGAATACACCTCTGTATTTTCTGTATTGGGCCAACCGTTTATTCCTTTTCTAGAATTACTTGGTGTACCTGAGGCTGTTCAAGCATCTCAAACCATTGTGGTCGGCTTTGCGGATATGTTTATTCCCGCGATTCTTGCAGCTTCCATTGATAATGAAATGACACGTTTCGTGATTGCAGCCATGTCAGTGACTCAGTTGATCTATATGTCTGAAGTGGGTGCGTTAATGTTAGGCAGCAAAATTCCTGTCAACATCCTTGAGCTGTTTGTCATATTTATTCTGCGTACGCTCATTACACTGCCAGTGATAGCTGGTGTAGCACATCTCATTTTTTAGTAAACAATGCAGCAGTAACGGCACTAATAACATTTCAATATGCAAGTCCCCACTTATGTGGGGATTTTTTTGTTCTAAACTAAAGATTGATTCGACCAAATTAACAGAAATATAAATAGAAAATAATTTCATTGATTAAATTATCACCTTATACTTTTAGCCTATGCTCTAAGAAAAAAGCAGAAGTAAATAAGGTAGTTTATGATGAGATGGATAACCGCTTTACCACTTATTTTTTTCAGCTTATTTGTTCATGCTGCAAGCTTAACTATTACCCTCCCAAACCAAGATCGGGTTACTTATTCTCTTGCACAATTGGCAGAGATACTGCCTCGTGAAACCTTCACGACTCAGCTTCCTTGGTTACCAAAAGAAAATACTTTCACTGGTTTTAAAGTTATTGATTTAATTAATCATTTGCAAGTTGGACAGGTTTCTTCTGTATCATTTTTGGCCATTAATGATTACGCCGCTAATATTGCAATTGAAAACTTAACTCGCTATGAACCCATTATTGCGTATCACATGAATGGCGATGAAATGAAAATAAGAAACAAGGGGCCATTTTGGCTGATCTACAATCTAGATAAATATCCACAAATAGATAATGACATTTATTACACCCAAATGGTGTGGCAGTTAGAAAAACTATTGATTCACGGTAAATAATGAATTTTACAAAACACAGCACTTTACACCCCTTGTTATAC
>NZ_NDIO01000366.1:0-4278 GCF_002241085.1 Vibrio sp. V03_P4A6T147 | reverse complement strand
ACATATAGGGGTTCTTTGCTTTGCGAGTTACAAGATAGTGCTATCTGAAGCTCATTTCAAGTTACAGATCTGGGACAGCTTGTGGATAACTAGCAAAAATAAAAAAAACAGTTAGTACCCACTTACTGATGATCAAAGAGCCGATTTGATTGTAGAAAATTACCGTTTTGAGTTTGGTTTAGATGTAACCACAATCAAAAAAAAACTTCTTGATCTTTGAGGAAAAAAGGGAGCGATTTTCGATGTGGTTAAAATGGAATCTAGAGCACAAAAAACAGCCTAGAAACCGAGAAAAAATGTGCTATTCGGCTTAATTTTTAACGTGAGCAATACGCTATCGATAATGGCATATTAGATGACCACTGACTTTAAAAAAGCTGAGTATGAACGATGTAATTGACATCAACATTGCGCCCTAAACGGTAAGTATCGGTTAACGGGTTATAAAGTAGGCCTGTTATTCCTTGCTCTTGCAGGTTTGTTTTATCAATCATCTTAATCAGTTCCGATGGGCGGATGAATTTTTCATGATCATGTGTGCCTTCTGGAACAATGCGTAGCAACTTTTCTGCGCCCACGATGGCAAACAGGTAAGACTTAAAATTACGATTGAGCGTAGAAAAGAAAACATGACCGCCGGGTTTGACCAACGCAGAACAGGCTTGAACAACGGACAATGGGTCTGGAACATGCTCAAGCATTTCCATGCAGGTGACAACATCATATGTGTGTGGGTTGTCAGCGGCGTGGTCTTCAATCGTACTTTGAATATAAGTGAGCTTTGTTCCGGTTTCTAAAGCATGTAAACGAGCGACTTCAAGCGGTTCTTTGCCCATGTCTAAGCCAGTCACTTGCGCACCTTCTCGCGCCATGCTTTCGGCTAAAATTCCGCCACCACATCCAACATCGAGCACCTTCTTGCCAAATAGGCCGTTGGCATTGACCAACACATAGTTCAATCTTAACGGGTTAATTTGATGCAGTGGCTTAAATTCACCATCCAGATCCCACCAGCGTGACGCCATCTCTTCAAACTTTTTAATTTCATTAAGATCAACGTTTTGTGCTTTAGTCATGTTAGATTCGCTCTTGCTGTCAAAATAGGCATCTTTAGTTGTGTGGGGTATTATAACCAGTTGATTATCACAGGCTACAGGTTATCTTTATTTCATTAATTTTTGGCTAAAATTTGGTCATTAATCAGCCGGGTATGGAATGAATGTGCAATTTCTCGGCACTTGATACACAACAAAGGTCACAACCTGATAAAAGGAAAGGGAAAGGGATGCCGAAGTAGTGAATTATGTGTTATATTTTTCGGCCTTGTACGTATCGAATATACGATCAAAAGATAGAGGGATAATGGCTCTATGAGCGATCTAGCTAGAGAGATCACGCCCGTAAACATTGAAGATGAGCTAAGAGGTTCATACCTAGACTACGCGATGTCCGTTATCGTGGGTCGTGCTCTTCCAGATGTGCGTGATGGCCTAAAACCAGTACACCGTCGCGTTCTATTCGCGATGAATGTGCTTGGTAACGATTGGAATAAACCATATAAAAAATCTGCCCGTGTTGTGGGCGATGTGATTGGTAAATATCACCCGCATGGTGATAGTGCTGTATACGATACGATTGTTCGTATGGCGCAGCCGTTCTCATTGCGTTACATGTTGGTCGATGGCCAAGGTAACTTTGGCTCGATCGATGGTGACTCTGCGGCAGCAATGCGTTACACCGAAGTACGCATGTCAAAAATTGCCCACGAACTGCTTGCCGATCTCGACAAAGAAACGGTCGATTATGTACCGAACTATGACGGTACAGAACAGATCCCTGCGGTTCTTCCTACGAAAATTCCTAACCTACTGGTGAATGGCTCATCCGGTATTGCAGTAGGTATGGCAACCAACATTCCACCCCATAACCTAACGGAAGTGGTTGAGGGTTGCTTGGCCTATATAAATAATGAAGACATCACCATTGATGAGTTGATGGACTACATTCCGGGCCCAGATTTCCCAACAGCAGCATTAATCAGTGGCCGCAAAGGAATTATCGACGCTTATAAAACAGGGCGCGGTAAAGTCTACATGCGCTCTAAAGCGGATATCGAAGTCGAGAAGAATGGTAAAGAAACCATTATCGTCAGAGAAATCCCTTATCAAGTGAATAAAGCACGCTTGATTGAAAAAATTGCTGAGTTGGTTAAAGAGAAAAAAGTCGAAGGCATCAGTGCACTACGTGATGAGTCTGATAAAGACGGCATGCGTATTGTTATCGAATGTAAACGTGATGCGGTTGGCGAAGTGGTACTGAACAACCTTTACGCTCAAACACAGTTACAAACAACATTCGGCATCAACATGGTTGCGCTGGATAATGGTCAACCTAAGCTATTCAACTTGAAAGAAATGTTGAAATGCTTTGTTGATCACCGCCGTGAAGTGGTGACGCGTCGTACTATTTTTGAACTGCGTAAAGCTCGTGATCGTGCCCACATTCTAGAAGCACTGGCTCTCGCGTTAGCCAACATTGATGAAATCATCGAATTGATTCGCCGCGCAGCAACGCCAGCAGAAGCAAAAGAAGGCTTGATTGCTCGTGGTTGGGATCTTGGCAACGTAGCGTCAATGCTTGAACGTGCTGGAACCGATGCCGCTCGTCCTGAATGGCTTGAACCAGAATACGGTATCCGTGATGGCAAATATTTCTTAACTGAGCAACAAGCCCAAGCAATTCTTGAACTTCGTCTGCACAGATTGACAGGTTTAGAGCACGAAAAAATTCTTGATGAGTACAAAGCTCTTCTGGAAGAAATCGCTGAACTGATGCATATCCTTGCCAGCACTGAACGTTTGATGGAAGTGATCCGCGAAGAGCTTGAAACTGTTCGTGATGCTTTTGGTGACGCACGACGCACTGAAATCACCGCGGCAACTCACGATATCGACATGGAAGAGCTGATTGCTCGTGAAGATGTGGTCGTTACACTTTCTCATGCAGGTTATGTGAAATACCAGATCCTCAGCGATTACGAAGCACAACGCCGTGGTGGTAAAGGTAAGAGCGCGACGAAGATGAAAGAAGAAGACTACATTGAGCGTCTTCTTGTGGCGAATACTCATGACCATATTCTTTGCTTCTCGACTCGTGGTAAGACATACCGTTTGAAAGTCTATCAATTACCGCTAGCGAGCCGTACAGCGCGTGGTAAACCTATCGTTAACATTCTTCCTCTGGAAGAAGGGGAACGTATTACTGCGATTTTACCAGTCACTGAGTTTAGTGATGATAAGTTTATCTTTATGGCGACCGGTGACGGTACAGTGAAGAAAACATCACTTTCAAGCTTCGCCAACGTGCGTTCTAACGGTTTGATCGCGGTTAACTTGCGTGAAGATGATTCTTTGATTGGTGTGGACATTACCGATGGCAACAGTGAAATTATGCTGTTTTCTAAATTTGGTAAGGTGGTTCGCTTTAAAGAATCAGAAGAAACGCCAGTATTGGATGAAAATGGTCAGCCTGTTCTTGATGAACATGGCCAGCCAGAAATTAAGTTCAAAGGTGTTCGCGCCATGGGACGCACAGCGTCCGGTGTTCGTGGTATGAAGCTAGCAGAAGGCGACCAAGTGGTATCGCTGATTGTTCCTTCAAATGACGGCGACATCTTAACAGTGACACAAAACGGCTATGGTAAACGTACAACCTTAGGGGAATACCCAACTAAAGGTCGTGCAACTCAAGGCGTTGTTTCAATCAAGGTGTCTGAGCGTAATGGTCAAGTTGTCGGCGCAGTGCAAACTGAAGAAGGCGATGAGTTCATGATGATCACCGATGCCGGTACGCTCGTTCGTACTCGCGTCGCGGAAGTGAGCCAAGTGGGACGCAATACTCAAGGTGTGACCTTGATTCGCACTGCTGAAGATGAAAACGTCGTAGGTTTACAACGTATTGAAGAAATTGAAGATGTTGAGTTACCAGAAGGTGAGGAATTGCCAGAAGGTGAAGCGAGCGTTGCAATTTTAGAAGTACAAAGTGACGCAGAAGAGACTGACTCTGAACCGAGCAGCGATTCTGAAGACGAGTAATCGTTTCACATATCCACCTTTATTCTAAGGTGATAAAGAATAAAAGCCGGAGCATTGATTGCTTCGGCTTTTTACTTCTAGCGAGCAGCCCATCCAACAAGTGAAGGATTTCCATTCAGCGTTGAAATCGTGGTGGTCTTTTTGAAAAGATCATCTGTGCCACAAATACGGCTGACTCCACATC
>NZ_NDIO01000206.1:0-4289 GCF_002241085.1 Vibrio sp. V03_P4A6T147 | reverse complement strand
AGCAAGAGTCAACGATCAAACCATTACAACTGCTCATATTGGAAAAACAATGCGTTTTAACCTCAATACCACATTTTGCCATATTTTTGATTTCTACAGTGAACAAAGTTTGACCAATAGCCAGTAATAATTACTGGTTAATATTCACAAAAATGAAGGGATCTCCAATGAAAAAAAACACCATACTGTGTACGGCAGTACTCAGTGTTATTGCACTTAATGGATTATTGAATAGCCAAATATTACTAGCCTCGGAACCAACTATTCAATCCAGAGAAAATACATACCTCGATTTTCGTAAAGAAACAATTTACTTTGTATTTTTAGACCGTTTCAGCGATGGTGATCCAAATAATAATACTGGTAAAAACGCAGAAACTTATAACCCTAACAATCTTAAAAAGTATATCGGCGGTGATATTAAAGGCTTAATTAATAAATTGCCCTACCTCAAATCGTTAGGAATTACTGCCATTTGGATTACACCACCAGTCGATAATGCTGACAATACAGATGCTAATGGTGGTGCAGGTTATCACGGTTATTGGGGAAAAGATTTTTTCCGCGTAGATGAGCATTTAGGCAGTATCGAAGATTTCAAAGAACTCACGACTAAAATGCATTCTCCTGAATACAACATGAAATTAGTTCTAGACTATGCTCCTAATCACTCAAATGGCAATGATGAAAACGAATACGGAGCACTCTACCTAGATGGACAACTGATCACTGATTATAATACCGATGTTGCGGCGGGTACTAACTGGTATAACCATAACGGAGGTGTTACTGACTGGAATAATTGGTATCAAGTCCGTAATTATAACCTATTCAACTTATCTGATTTTAACCAAACCAATCCCGATGTTTATCAGTATCTTTTAGACGGTGCTAAATTTTGGATTGATGCTGGAGCTGATGCAATACGTATTGATGCTATAAAACATATGGATAAAACTTTTATCCAACGTTGGACTACGGACATTTATAATTACAGTAAAGCATTAGGTCGTGAAGGATTTTATTTCTTTGGTGAATGGTTCGGAGCAAGTGCAAGCATCACGACTGGTATTGATGGGTATGCCATTGACTACGCCAACTCTTCTGGTTCAGCTTTACTTGATTTCGGCTTTAGAGACACCTTAGAAAGGGTACTAACTAACCGTCCCGGAAATAACATGGAAACATTAAATGGCTACTTAGAAAAAAGGAAAACTGTCTTCAGTAGTGATGATTGGCAAGTTGTTTTCATGGATAACCATGATATGGCCAGAATATCCACCGCTCTAAGGTCAAATGCATCGACATTTGGCCCTGGTAATAATGAAGCTGGTGGCAATCAAAATGAAGAGTTTGCCAAACAACGTCTCAACCTAGGACTAGTTATCACAATGACAGTACGTGGGATACCCGCCATTTACTACGGAACTGAACACTATGCAGCTAACTTTACGACAAATGATTTCGGACAAGTAGGAAGTGATCCTTACAACCGAGAAAAAATGCCAAGTTTTGATGAGGATACCGAGGCATTTAAGATCATCCAAGCACTAACATCACTCAGAAAAAATAGCACAGCGATACAAAAAGGAAGTTACATACAACGCTGGAAAAATGACGACATACTGGTATATGAACGGCAAGATGGTTCAGATACTGTTACCGTTGCACTAAACCGTGGTCCAGCAACAACCATAGTAGTGAATAACTTAGCGATTGGTGATGGATCCCACCTCAACTTACTTAACAACGAAACAATTGCCGTTAACGAAGGAAAAGCAACACTCCATCTAAATCAAAATGAAGCTATCGTTTTGCACAATAGTGAGGGTGCCGAAGAACCAAGACTGAGTACCATCTCTTTTTCCTGTAATCAAGGATATACAATTACAGGACAAAGTGTTTATGCCATTGGCAATGTGACACAGCTAGGAAACTGGGATCTAACAAAAGCAGTCAAGCTTTCACCTAATTTATATCCAACTTGGAGCGCCGATATTGCAGTACCGGCAGGAGAGGCTATTGAATGGAAATGTGTTAAACGCCATGAATCTATCTCAACAAATCTAGTCGAATGGCAATCGGGAGGCAATAACCAATTTAATAGCTTAAATACTCAAACAACTAGTGGATCTTTCTAACCGCTTCTTTTCTCCATAGCTAACACCAGCTATTTGGCTCCTTTTAAAACAGGAGCCTTTTTTCTTAGATATGCCTAATCACAATCAAGCCACATTCCACCACTTTAACCAAACATCAACACATCACCATGTTGAAGCACTTCTAATTTAGGACCGAGTAAATGGATGGTACCCGGCAATTCTGGGATTCGCTGACCGTCAAATTTAAGTGTTACATGCCCAAGCTCCGCAAGATTTTGGTTCGCCACACTGCCGACTGCCGTCACAACAAAACCGAGATCCCCAATTAATAAAGTGGTGTTGTGGTCAATCAATCCATACAACGAAGATCCCGAGTGTATGAAGCAATATTCCTTCACCGCATCAGGGGCGCTCGGGCCGAATAAAATCACCATATCATCATGCAGTGAGTCTTTAGCATAATCGCCAGCGGACAAAATCGTCGTTTGATACTGAAGCATATGCCCTCACTGATAAATGAAGAATGAGATAAGCCAAGCAATCAGCACCGTTGGCGCACCTGTAAGAAAACGAGAGTAAAGTACCGAAGGCACACCGACCTGTACCGTTTCGGGCTTAGCGTCTGCAAGGCCAAGCCCTACAGGGATGAAATCACAAGCAGCTTGAGCATTTATGGCAAACAAAGCGGGTAATGCTAAGTGCGGTGGGATATTTCCCATACCGATCTGAGTCCCGATAAGTACACCGATCACTTGCGCAATCACCGCACCTGGTCCAAGAAAGGGTGACAGAAACGGAAATGAACAGATCAAGGCAATCGTCAGTAAACCGATCGGGTTCCCAGCTAATGGCTCCAAAGTATGAGCAATTAAATCACCTAACCCAGACGCGAGAATAACCCCAATCAACATTGAAACAAACGCCATAAAAGGCAGAATGGTTTTAAGTACGGTATCAATGGTTTCACGCCCAGCCTGATTAAAGGTCGCCATCACCGAGCCCATACCGATCCCCACTTTAGCCAGTAAGCTATCTGTTTGTTGGCTAAGCTTCTTCGTCGTGTCAATGGATTGGGGCTGAGATAGGATTGGCTCACAAAACGTGGTTTTGTGATCATCTACCAAGGAAAAACAACCACTGCGTATGCCAGATGCATAAATATCTTCCTGAATATATTGTGCCAAAGGGCCACTTTGACCTGTAGCATGGATATTTAATGTCGGAATACCTTTTTTGGGATAAAGCCCACAACGCAATGTGCCACCACAGTCAATCACTACACAAGCGACTCGTTCATCGGGAACAAAATGTTCAAAGCCGTTAACCGCTTGCATGCCCGTCAACGTCACCATCTCATCAATAAAATGGGGACGAGTCCCTGCTGTGATGTAGATGATCTTCTTGTCAACCTCAACCGGAATGAATAGCGGGCCACCCCATCCACCCTGCCCTCGGTTTACTTTCAATACCGTCATCATTTTTCCTCAACCACGTTAAGATCGACTTTATCACTGAATACTACACCTTGTTGTCTAGCCACAAACATAGTCGTAATATCGGTTACCCAACCGCGTAAAAAGTTGGTCACTAAACCAACCAGCAAATAGGAAATAGCGAGAGGACCGAGCGATAAGCCCTGTTGAGTGATCCCAGCGGCAATGCCTAGATAAATAAACAATTCACTAGGATTTACATGAGGGAACATACCATTCATGGTGTGGCAACTGTAGGAGGCAGAGGCATAATAAGAAGGTTTGTACTTTTCAGGTAAGAAACGCCCTAGGCTGAGCACCATGGGATTACAAAAAACAAAGGTTCCTACTGTCGGCAAGAGCAAATAGCGAGATATAGGATTAGACGCACTTTTCTGAGCTAACACTTCTATACGCTGTTGGCCAATAAAACGGATCAGCGTATTCATGGCAACTAATAAACAGATCAGCACTGGGAGTACTTGTGCCACCATTTCGCTAAACACTTCACCGCCTTTCTCAAACAGACCAATAAACCATTCCGCTCCCTCGATTATCCAATCCATACCTTCGGCTCTTAAATTATGTGGGGATAGTTGGAGTGTTTCCGTTATTGATATATTGGAAAAGAGACAAAAGAGAAAAGCGTGAATTCAATCACCGATAACTTTTATTTTAAAAGTAAAAAATTGAAATCGGCGACAAAATAAAAAGA
>NZ_NDIO01000403.1:0-4328 GCF_002241085.1 Vibrio sp. V03_P4A6T147 | reverse complement strand
GCTGAAATTGCTTAAAAGGCTTGTTAATCCAAGCCTTTTTTATTGCTGCTATTACATGGTTCACCATTAATGAACTCATCAACTTCTTTAATTACTCCAATGAGGTTGAAAAATCTGCAGCCACAACTTCGACAGGCACACCATTTTGCGCCAAGATCACCGCTCTCGCTTTCGCATCTGATTTGTTAAATTCATCCAACCACCAGCGAAGTTCTTGCGGTACCTGCAACTCTTTTTTACTACCGTTACTGCGCGTTAAAGGTTCATGAGCTTCAAGAAATACGCTTCGGTCTGGCTCTAAGGCTAATTTTATCGGCTCATCAATTACTTTCACTTTCTCGCCACGCTGAACCTGCTTAAACAGCCATTCAATATCCTTGGGATCCATACGAATACAACCTGAGCTGACTCTCATACCAATACCAAAATCTTTGTTGGTACCGTGGATCAAATAATCACCCGCACCATAAGCGAGACGAAGCGCGTATTCACCAAGCGGGTTATCTGGCCCAGCAGGCACCACCGCAGGCAGTTCAATACCTTTCGCTTTATATTCAGTGCGGATAGATTGAGGAGGTGTCCAAGTTGGGTTCGGTCGTTTTTGACTGATAGTGGTTTCCATTTCGGGCGTATCACGACCAATACGGCCAATACCGACAGGGAAAATATGCACTTTGCGTTTTTCAGGCTCAAAGTAATAGAGCCGCAGTTCCGCTAAGTTGATGACGATGCCTTCGTAAGCCACGCGCGGTAAAATAATTTGTGACGGAATGGTTAGCACAAACTCTTGCTGCGGCAAAAATGGGTCAATTCCTTTGTTAGCCGCCATCAAAGATAAAAACCCAACATCGTACTGTTTTGCAATTTGCGCTAAGGTTTCGCCCTGCTCAATCACGTGATATTGAGTTCGGCCAACCATGCTACTGCCTTCGGCAGGAAAATCATAAGTTGCGGCAAACGCGTTAACACTGAGCGCACCCCAGCAACAACACAAAGAGAGTAGCTTGCGTAGCATGGTGATCAGGTATCCTTGGCGTCTTTATAGAGCTGTAAGGTTATCTCTCTTTCTACTTTATGATCAACCATTGGCGCGGGATATGACAAGGAATTGACGGCAGGGAATTTCCAAGGCGTGTGGATGTACTTATCTGGCAACGAAGCCAATTCAGGTACCCACTGACGAATAAAATCACCTTTCGGATCAAAACGTTCCCCTTGGCTGGTAGGGTTAAAAATTCGAAAATAAGGTTGCCCATCACACCCTGTTGAAGCGCACCACTGCCAACCGCCATTGTTGGAGGCGTAATCGCCATCCACTAATACTTGCATAAAATATTGTTCGCCGAGTCGCCAATCGATATGCAGATCTTTGGTTAGAAAACTGGCCACAACCATCCTTAATCGGTTATGCATCCACCCAGTTTTATTGAGTTGGCGCATCGCCGCATCGACAATAGGGAACCCGGTTTGCCCCTGCTGCCAACGTTCAAAGGCCGTTGAGTTCTCCCACCAAGAGACATGTTTCCCCCAAGGTGCAAAATCTTTTCCCTTACAGAGATCAGGACGAAACCCGATCAGATGCTGATAGAATTCACGCCAAATAATTTCGCTCAGCCAAGTTTGCGCCCCTTCAGACAACCCAATATGTTGCGATTCAGCGTATAGGCGCGCCATACATTGACGCGCAGAAAGCGCCCCTATTGCGAGATAAGGTGACAGTGCGCTGGTCGAATCCAACGCGGGAAAATCACGCTGCTGGTGGTAATTCTGTACCTTATCACGGCAAAACTGGCGTAATTTAGCGCGAATTGCATCGAACTCGACCACCCAATGATCACTGCTGATGCGTGGATAGCTGAACGAGCGGTGTTCGCTCCACAGCAACGGCTCAAGATCCTTTATGCGTTTATAATGTGCAGAAATAGGCGTTGGTAAAATTTGAGGAAGAGCCGCTTGTGATAACCACGCTCGTTTAAAAGGCGTAAAGACTTTGAAATAATCACCTTGCTTGTTTTTGACCGAACCGGGGGTAATAATGCACTTATCGTCGTATGCTCGCCACTCGATCTGGCGCTCTAGGCAAAACTGGCTCGCCATCTCATCACGCTGCAACTCATTGATTTCATACTCGCGATTAACCAACACTGCGCTGGCATTAAGCTGCTTAGCCATAGTGGCAATCTGCTGCGCAGCATCAGCGTAATCATCGACTTCCTCATACAATAGAGCAATATTGAGTGCTTGCAGTTCACGTTGCAGCTCAAATAAACGCCGATAAATAAGATCCGCCTGCATCGGAGCAAGATGGTGTTTTTGCCACTGTGCTGGCGTTGCAATGAATACGGCAACAACAGGTTCTTCACCATCAATGGCGGCATGTAATGCCGTATTATCAACGGATCGTAAATCTCGGCGCAGCCAGAGTAATTTCACTGTGCATCCTTACTGATTAATCTAACGAATGGTGCAGACGAGCAACCACATCTGACAACGAAAGCTTATCTCCCAGTGAGATACGCAATTTCCGTAACGCTTGAACTTGCTGCTCGGTTAGTGCTCGGTTGGCAAACAGCGCAACCTGTTGGTAGTTTGCTAAAGCATCATGATCAACAAGAGCGGTAAGATCTTCGACACCATCTAAGATAGTGAGGTTATACCCAGCTTCCACCTTTCCCACGAACCATAACCAAGCCAGTATGCTCGATGTTGGATCAAGATTAACGCAAAGACATTTTCCTTTAGTTGCCGCTTTGTTTTCCGCTTCAATGATCGAGCTCAACTTGCTTATCATCAGTGCCTGAAAAAGCCCTTTTTGCAAACTGCGCAACGGTCCTTTAACCCGCTCTAACGTGTCGATGACAGGAAAGACAAACTGCTGCTCAACAATCTCTAACGGATACTCTTTCAATACTGTAGCAATGGTTGATTCCGCTTTGCCTTTATTGAGATCCACTAAAGCTTGCAGCAATTGTTCTTGCTCTAAAAGCTCTGAGCCATGATTTGCCAAAGTATCAATGATACTTTCACTGCCACTGAGCAATGCACTCACTTTGCCAATCGAAACCCCTTTCGCCAGCCAGCCTTGAATAGTGCGAATCGTCGCAATATCCTCTTGTGAATAAAGGCGATGCCCTTTTTCCGTGCGCTGTGGCTGAACAAGGTGATAGCGGCGCTGCCATGCACGCAAGGTAACGGGCTTTACTCCAGTCATCTCGGCAACGTCTCGAATAGCGTATAATTTTTCAGTCATCATGTTTTCAGTCAGTGGGTTCTCATAGTCCATAACGTAACCTTAGCGTTTGTGGATAAGGCGATAAATAGTGCTGTTGCTGCAGATAAGCATCGGGATACATTTTTATGTAATGTTTGAGCAACGTAATAGGCGCAAGTAAAGGAAGCTCGCCAGTTCGATAGTCATCAATCAATTGCGCTAACTCCACTTTCTGCTCTTTGTTTAAGGCTCGTTTGAAATAACCCTGAATGTGCATCAAAACATTGGTGTTATTTTTACGGCTCGCTCTGTGTTTAAGCGCATCCATTAGCCCTTGGCGATAGTGCTCAATAAAATACTGTGGCGGATGCTGCTTGACTTCAGCCACCAAACGGCCGAGTTCTCGATACGCTTGCGGGTGATGCGCCATTAACGTCAATTTGTAGCGTGAATGAAAAGCCACCACTTTGCCCGGTGTCGGGTTGTCACCTATCGATTGATAAAAATCATGTAAACAGTAGACACGCGTAATGAAGTTTTCGCGAAGCACTGGATCATGCAAACGGCCATCTTCCTCTACAGGCAACCACGGCATTTTACGCATCAAAGTGGCGGTATAAAGACCAACGCCCTCTTTATCCGCTCGCTGATGCTTATAGACTTTGACTCTTTCCATGCCACATGTCGGGGATTTCGCACAAACGATATAACCACACAATTTCATCAATTCGAGCTCATCAACTTTTCGTTCTGAGAAATCGAACATGGCTTGCGTGTAATCTTTGGTTTCATCTTTAGTTTCAACCAGTGCTAAACGCTCTTCGTGAGAGATCAGGCGAATGGTAGGCCTTGGCACGGTTAAGCCAATCGCAACCTCTGGGCAAACGGGTATGAAAGAGAAATAATTCGTTAACTCTTTGGTCACAAAGTCACTCGCTTTGTGGCCAGAATCAAAACGGACTTGCTCTCCCAGCACACATGCACTGATCCCGATACGAATTTCTGGATTACTCATCGCCGCCTCATATACAAAAATATTTGTTGTATAATGTATAGCACACTCCAACCACCTTATACAAAATATATTTATGTACACATAAAAGGTAAACGTTTACCC
>NZ_NDIO01000038.1:2967-4335 GCF_002241085.1 Vibrio sp. V03_P4A6T147 | reverse complement strand
ATATTGACCTATCAAAAATTAACGAAGCGAAAGCATTAAAGCTCAGCTCGGAAGTCTACTCTGAGGGTAATGATATTATCTTCAAATTTAATAAAGGTGAGCTTAAACACTACCCCGCGATTAAAATGATGTTTGCTCATCGGACACTGCCAGACCGTGATTTCACACAACTTGTCGCATCGGATGCACAAGGTATATATCGCATTACCCTGCCTGCCCCGTTACAAGGCCCTTGGTTCATCGAACTCACTCCTCACAATGAGGAGTGGTTAATCCAAGGTCGAGTAACGTTTCCAATGCCAACTTCTACTCAATTAATGAATTAAACTATGTGCAAAGCGTGTTACCACTGTGGTGAAGATGTACCAGCCAACACGGATTATAAAGTTGATATTCTAGGTGAAAGCAGAGATATGTGTTGTCCCGGTTGTGAAACCGTGGCTAAAACCATTGTAGAGAGTGGCCTAGTATCTTATTACCAATACCGAACGACCACTGCAGATAAAGTGGAGCTTGTGCCAGAGCAGCTCAAAGCACTCATTCATTATGATAATGACGATGTACAAGCAGAGTTCGTTCGTAACGACAACGAAACGTCCGAAGTGACGTTATCGTTAGAAGGTGTTTCCTGTGCGGCTTGTGCTTGGTTAATTGAAAAACAACTCTCTCATAAAAATGGGGTAATTTCGATAAGGGTCAATACCACTACCAACCGTGCTTTACTCAGTTGGGATAAGACACAAACACGACTCAGTGAATTACTCTCCACTATTCATAAATTAGGTTATAAGGCTGCCCCTTTTGAAGCAGACGCACATGAGGCAGCCTACCATCAATCAATGAAGCAATATCTTTATCGCTTGGGTATTGCAGGCCTAGCCACCATGCAAGTGATGATGCTTGCTGTGGCGCTCTATCTTGAGGTCTTCGGTGATCTTGATTCTGAGTTTCGCAATTATTTTCGTTGGGTTAGCTTGATCTTTGCAACCCCCGTACTTTTATACTCTGCCCTTCCCTTTTACCTCAATGCTTGGCGAAGTATTAGAGGCAGAACATTAGGTATGGATGTCCCTGTTTCTATCGCTCTTATTTTTGCGTATGTTGCTAGTCTGATAGCGACAGTGACTGAACAAGGCGAAGTCTTTTTTGAATCCATTTCAATGTTTACCTTTTTCTTACTGGTTGGACGATTTTTAGAGATGCGGGCGCGTAGAAAAGCCGCGGCGGCTAGCGGCAATTTACTGAAATTGATCCCTGCGGTTGCAACTACGTTGGATGGCCGTCAAGTGCCTGTAAAAACTCTAGCTCTTGGTGATCGAATTCGCGTGTTGCCTGGAGAACACGTCCCTGCTGATGGTCGAGTGTTGA
>NZ_NDIO01000038.1:0-2922 GCF_002241085.1 Vibrio sp. V03_P4A6T147 | reverse complement strand
TGTTTGTGCTGGTACATTAAATGGCGATGAGTCTTTCGAGTTGGAAGTCACTGCATCTAAAGCGGATTCCGTTATTTCCAATATTGTTAGACTGCAAGATGAAGCTCAAATGTCTAAGCCTAAGATTGCAGAAATTGCTGATATTGTCGCGAGATATTTTGTGGCTGTAATTTTGATTATTGCAGCAGCCACTTGGTTTTATTGGCACCAGACAAAACCTGAAGATGCATTTTGGATCATGTTAGCGGTCTTGGTGGCAACCTGCCCGTGCGCGCTTTCTCTTGCCACCCCTACAGCCATCACTTGCGCTACATCACGAATGGGTGACTTTGGTATTTTATTGAGAAAAAACCATGTCTTTGAAACACTTTGTAAAGTTAACCATTTGATTATTGACAAAACGGGAACGTTGACCCGTGGTGATATCGAAATTAGTGACGTTGAGTTGCATGGTGGTATAGACGAAAACCATTGTTTGGCGCTAGCCGCTGCTTTGGAGCATCATGCCAATCACCCCATTGCCAGAGCGTTTGCGCAATATCGTAATGACGAGTTTCGTGTTGAGCATGTGCAGAATATGATTGGGTCTGGTATTCAAGGTAAATATTTAGGCGGCGATGTTCGTATCGGCAGCGCCGAATTTGTTTTGAACGACATCAGTGACGATCGAGCAAATCGTATTTATCTGTCGCTCAACGGGCAACACATTGCGACCTTCACGTACCGCGATCCTATCCGTAGTGAAGCGAAACAATTTATCGATCGTTTCCATCAGGAAGGAATTAAGATCACGCTATTAACGGGTGACTCTCAACTTAATGCACAAAGTGTGGCCGCCGAAATGGACATCGATATTGTCGTATCGAATGCCAAACCAGAAGATAAACTGAGTTACTTAAAGTCGTTACCAGATGATGATATCACCATGATGATTGGCGATGGCATTAATGATGCGCCAACGCTTGCTGGTGCGCACTTATCCGTCGCTATGGGTGGTGGAACCGATGTCGCAAAAGCATCCGCTGATATGGTTTTACTTGGTGATAAACTCGACAGATTATTGGAAGCCAGAAGCTTAGCGTTAAAAGCTCGCAAAATCATTCGGGAAAATTTAGCGTGGTCACTTGGATACAATATTATTGTTTTGCCACTCGCCGTTGCGGGGCTGGTTGCTCCTTACATTGCCGTTGTGGGCATGTCGGCGAGTTCGATTATTGTGGTATCTAATTCTCTTCGACTACTCAAAAAGAGGGATAAGTAGATGGAAAGTCTTTATATATTGATCCCCATAGCGATCGTTTTGGTTACGATCGCCGTCATCATCTTTTTATGGGCAGTAAAGAGCGAACAGTTTGAAGATTTAGAACGCCAAGGACACAATATTTTGTTTGATGAAGATGAACTTACCTCATCAAAAGAAGAGAAAAAATGACCGCAGATTGGATTGGTGCTTTCTTTATCGGTTTACTTGGAGCTGGCCACTGTATGGGAATGTGTGGCGGGATTGCTTCTCTTTTGACCTTAGGTGAAAAGCGCAGTGATCGACTCCCAATACTGCTTGTTTTCTACAACCTTGGGCGTATTGCCAGCTATATGCTGTTTGGCGGTTTATTAGGAGGCCTCGCCGCCTCGCTATCCGAATTCTCTACACTTAATCATGCGTTGATTTGGTTGCGGCTCATTGCGGCAGGCCTAATGATTGTACTTGGATTGTATGTTGGACGTTGGTGGTTTGGCCTGTTGAAGCTGGAGAAGGTTGGGCAAAAAATCTGGAGTTTTATTTCGCCTTTTGGGCAATCATTGCTCCCGCTTAGGAAAACGTGGTTCGCTCTCCCTTTTGGGTTTATCTGGGGATGGTTACCTTGTGGGCTAGTTTACTCGGTACTGACTTGGTCTGTGGTGTCCGGTAGTGCACTGTCTGGCGCTCTGGTTATGGCCTCTTTTGGTTTGGGAACCTTACCTGCGATGCTTCTTGTTGGTTACGGAGCGACCCGTTTGAAGAACATTCAACAATCATTCATATTTCGTCATTTTGCTGCGATTTTTATCATACTCTATGGTCTATACACGGGTTATGGAGCAGTGAGTATTTTATCATCTACGTGGTAGCTGTCTGATTTATGGCATCTTTTTTCGCTATCCTTTAGGGGTAATGGGTGCTAAAATATTGATGTACATCAAAAAGTGAAAGGTTGTTATGATTTCTGATAAGCCAGCGGCAAAGCGCATTCAATCTGGTGGTTGTGCAATTCACTGTCAAGATTGCAGCATTAGCCAGCTTTGTATTCCTTTTACTCTCAATGAATCTGAACTTGATCAACTTGATCAAATTATTGAGCGTAAAAAACCTATCCAAAAGGGCCAAGAGCTATTTAAAGCTGGTGACGACCTTAAGTCTCTCTACGCTATTCGCTCAGGTACAATTAAAAGTTATACCATTACTGAGCAAGGTGATGAACAAATCACTGCGTTTCATTTAGCGGGTGATTTAGTTGGTTTTGACGCGATCACTGATGATTCTCATCCTAGCTTTGCTCAGGCTCTAGAAACATCAATGGTATGCGAAATACCCTACGAAATTCTTGATGATCTTTCGGGTAAAATGCCTAAGTTACGTCAGCAAATTATGCGCTTGATGAGTAATGAAATTAAGGGCGACCAAGAGATGATTCTTCTGCTATCTAAAAAGAATGCAGAAGAAAGATTGGCGGCTTTTCTTTATAACTTGTCGACTCGTTTCTCTCAGCGCGGCTTTAGCCCTAGAGAGTTTCGTCTGACAATGACTCGTGGTGATATCGGTAACTACCTTGGTCTTACTGTTGAAACGATCAGTCGTCTACTCGGCCGTTTTCAGAAGTCCGAAATCCTTAGCGTTAAAGGCAAATACATCACAATCCTTGACCATGACCAACTGATGGAACT
>NZ_NDIO01000070.1:0-4336 GCF_002241085.1 Vibrio sp. V03_P4A6T147 | reverse complement strand
GTGGTATGATGAGTCCCATTCGACCCAAATAAATAGAAAACTGGATAAGTACTTAATGGTCATTAAGGCAAAAAGCCCAGCAGGTTTTGCTGAAAAATACATAATTGAGAGCATTTGGAATGGTCGCTTTGCACCGGGTTCTATCTTACCTGCAGAGCGCGAACTTTCAGAATTAATTGGTGTAACACGTACAACGCTTCGAGAAGTATTACAACGCTTAGCCCGTGATGGTTGGTTGACTATACAGCATGGTAAGCCAACAAAAGTAAACCAATTTATGGAAACTTCCGGTTTACACATATTAGATACATTAATGACGCTCGATGCTGAAAATGCCACCAGTATTGTGGAAGACTTACTTGCGGCTCGGACAAATATTAGCCCCATATTTATGCGTTATGCATTTAAAGTGAACAAAGAGCCTGCTGAGCGCACTATTACTAATGTTATCGAAAGCTGTGAAGCACTATTAAGTGCTAAATCTTGGGATTCTTTTATGGAGTTATCTCCTTATGCACAGAAAATCCAACAGCATATTAAAGATGATGGTGAAAAAGACGAATATAAACGTCAGCAAATATTGATTGCGAAAACCTTTAACTTTTACGATTACATGTTATTTCAGCGTTTAGCGTTTCACTCAGGAAATCAAATTTATGGTTTGATTTTTAATGGGCTAAAGAAATTATATGACCGAGTCGGCAGCTATTATTTCTCTAATCCAGAAGCACGCGAGTTAGCCTTGCAGTTTTACCGTGAATTATTAGCAGTGTGTGAAAGTGGCAATCGTGAGCAGTTGCCGATTGTGATCCGTCATTACGGTATTGACAGCGCTCACATATGGAATCAAATGAAAACAACGTTACCGACAAATTTTACAGAAGATGATCATTAGAAAATTCGTTTTACTGTAAAAAAAGCCCGTATGAAACGGGCTTTTTTGTAGGTTAGATATCTTCGTTACCACCCGCTTCTTTAAACCAAGCGGCTAAATGTAATTTTAAATCTTTCAGTTCATCTGGGCCGATTAAGGCCAACCCTAAATCTTCTGCACGAGTAATGTCATTATGGCGGAGTGGACGAAAGCTCACGAGCATAGCGCGAGCTTGTAGGCCACCAAGCAAATCACGTAATGATTCTAGCTTATAAAGCGTATCATCGCCGTCATCACGCATACCTTTCGTTTTACATTCAATAATATGCAGTTTGTTATTCACCACTGTAGCGACATCGAGTTCATTTCTGACTTCTCGCTCACCTAATTGACGGTAGACTTGAACATTCAAAGAGCGATCTTGAATGGTAGGCATATCATCTTGGATCTGCCTTATTGTACTGTGCACTAATGTTTCTAACCATTCTCCATTGGAAAATCGGCGCGCATCTTCGTTGGCGAAGGTTAAAATGCCATTTTGATAGGTGGCGATTTGTGCTTCGACCAGATCGGTCAACAGAATATGAAGTTCACGATAGCCTTGTTGTTTTTCTGAAAGTGCAACATCTAGCCGCTGCTCTTTGCGGCACGTCGTCGCTAAATAGTTTAATGTGGCTAAACCAGGACCAAGTTCTAATGCATTACTTGCCCAGCGCTCGCCGAGTTCGTAAAGTTTTTGGTCAAGTTGTGGCGGAATATGATGCTCACTAAATTCACCCCGTGCGCCAAAAATGGTTAAGTAGTCTGAAATGGTAATGTGGTCTTGCACTTGGGTATTATTTTGACCATCGGGATAAAGCCAACACAACTGATCACTGTTTGGTTCGACGACAAAAATAGGCCATTGATAGCTACGGAACACCTCATAAACGGATAATAAACGATGTCTCAAACCACAACTTGCGTTCAGCTTGACTTCGTCGTATCTGGTTTTCAAATCTTCCGCTAAAAACTGAATAGCTTGTTTGATTGCTGAGGTATTGGAACCCGATGGGATTTCAAAAAACTCAGAAGTGATGTCGCGCTGACTCAATACCGAGTGTAAACGTAAATACATTGATTTTTGGTCTTGATCACCGATGAAGACAATGTGCGAACTTACCGTTCGATTATCAAGCAGGGGAGTAACCAAGCGAATAGGGTCTTGGTCGATAATGCCAACATGAACAGCCATAGATCATCCTCATGTTTGGCTTGCAAAGAGTAGGAGGTAGATAATAATGCGCAAGCCGATAGTTATCATATAACGATGTGGCATCAAAAAAACAAGGGCGACTTTAGATTAAAAGCCGCCCTTGAGACATAATTTACATGTAACTTACAAATGAGGTTGAGTTTGTTAACGGTCACTCATAATGTAAAACGATGGACTAATTCATTCTGCTGATTAGCAAGCTGAGTTAGGTTGGCGCTTGCCTGTGCAATTTGAGACATGGCTTGATAGCTACCATCAGCGATTAAATTAATATCCTCGATACTGCGTGCAATGTCACCGGTTGTTTCACTTTGCTCGGCGGCCGCCTGTGTAATATGAGTACTCATCTGACTGATTTCTAGAATTAACGCTTGGATCTCTTCCATTGCGCTATTCGCCGTTGATGCTTGCTCGACAGAAAGTTCCATATCAGTCATGCAGCTTTCAATAACAGTACTGGCAGAAGATGAGCTGGATTGCAAGTTGCTGATCATACTTTCAATTTCAGACGTCGAATCTGTTGTGCGTTTTGCCAAAACACGAACTTCGTCAGCTACGACTGCAAACCCGCGCCCTTGCTCTCCAGCACGAGCAGCTTCGATCGCGGCATTGAGCGCCAATAAGTTAGTTTGTTCTGCAATATTACGAATCACATCCAAGATAGAACCAATTTGGCTGCTCATTTTTTGCAGTTCACCGACAGCATCAACCGATTGATTTAAGCGAGTCTCCAATTGATTAATAGTAGTGATATTGTCACTCATAATTTTACGGCCCGATTCAGAAGCCGATTCAACTTTCTGCACCATCTCTAGCGAACTTTGAGCACTTTGCGCTACTTCTTGTACTGAATGAGCCATTTCTGTCATTGCGGTTGCCACGCTCGCGGTTTGCTCACGTTGGGTGCTGAGTTGTGACTGTGCTTTTGAAGAGGTGGTTTGGTTATGGTTAGCTGTGTTGGTTAAATTTTCAGAAGCATCATTCAACTGCACCAAAATATGGTGCAAATTATCTGCTAGCGAATTGATGTGGCCACTTAAGCGACTAAACTCGTTGTTGTAACGAATTTCAATGCGTTGTGTCATATCTCCTTTTGTCAGCCCTTCTAGCGTTTTGAGTATACGATTTAACGGCTCACGAACACTTTGCGCAATGTGGTAACCAATTCCTGTAGCCACTAGCACAACCGCAATACCAATCACGATCGCTTTAATAACTCCTTGCTTATAGACTTCCCCGGCTTCTCGCAGAGAGGCATTTAAACCGTCGGTCGCAGTATCGTTAAAAGAGTCTAAAATCGTCATTGCTTTATCGACCTCGATAGCCAAATTCGCAATGTTTTCATAAAGGGCTGTTTTCGCTAGTAAGTAACTATTGTGTTGATCAAGCACACCACCCTTTTGCCCAATATCTTGAGAGAATTTTTGGACGAGATCGTCAAATGTTTTTTTCAGTTCAGGTAATTGGGTCGATAAGCCTCGGTAAGCGTAGTTGAGGTGCGTGACCGCTTTTTTATTCATGGTGACGGCCTTGTCAACAAAGGCGACATCCGAACTGGCCAAAGCGTCTGAAGTGATTAATTCCGCATCTTTCAATTTAATGAAATAACTTTTCGCCATGACTTTAACTGAAATACTATTTTGCCCATCGACAAAATCTTTCATTCCGGTGCTTAAATCGGCATGAAGTCTTTGAAATTCACGAGTTGATTTTTGCACTTGAGCTTGCGCCTCAAACATCGCCTGATAATTATTCATGGCTTGTTCTGCTTCTGAAAAGTAGCGGAGTTCCATCTGTTTAAGTTGGCTTATCCGCTCTTCAAGAGAGGGGTTCATTGCACTTGCTTGTTGGAGCTGGTTTAGCACGTCAGCAAAATCTTGTTTTGCTTTAGCAAATTCTGAACGCATCACATTCATGCGATCTTGGTTTTGTGTCGTCAAAAAGTCCTTAAAAGATTTATCGGCAGAAAGCAGTTGAACACTTGTTTTGTTTGACAAAGAAACGAGCGGTAAGGCGGTGGTTGATACACTTTCGAAATTAGAATGAATTTGATTCATTCCTCCCATCATAATGGCGGTCGTTACTGCAAACATGATGATGATCAGTGTGAAACCAGCGTACATTCGCCTAATCACTGAACCCTTCATAATCCTCTCCCTAGAAAAATAGTGTTTTGGTTTAAAAAATAACAAAATAATGAGTATTGT